>CAYJJW010000128.1:0-6448 GCA_964370555.1 uncultured Treponemataceae bacterium
TCAGCTGACTTTTTCGTAGGTGGAGGTAAAATCCCTTGGTGGTTATCTGGTATTTCACACCATGTAACTGGTTATTCTGGAGTTGTATTCGTAGGTTATGCTGGTATAGCATATGCAAAAGGGATACAAATTTATTTCTGGTGGGCTCTAAGTATTGCAATTGCAGTTATGCTTAGTTCTATATTAATTGTTCCGCGATGGCCTCGCTTACGTCGCGCATTAGGAATTCAATCTCCAACTGAATATTTGCAAATGCGCTATAACAAAACAGCACAGTTTTTAGTTGCAATTTCAGGTGTAGTTGTAAAATTACTTGATGTTGGTGCAAAATGGGCCTCTATGGGTATCTTACTCTACGGATTCACAGGAATGCCAATTTGGGCAGGTATCCTTATTTCAAGTCTTGTGTCTTTAGTTTATATTTCTATAGGGGGTCTTATTGCTGATCTTTGGACAGACTTTGCCCAATTTGTTGTACAAATAATTGCAGGACTTACGTTATTCTTTGGTGTACTTATTCAGTTAGGTCAATATGATCTTTCCTTTTTTACAGTATTTTCATCTTTACCAGCACAAAACTCTGCTCCATTCCTAGAAGGAAATGGACAAGGGTCTTTAAGTTGGTCAATATTATATTTCTTTGTTATATTTTTTAGTTATAGTGGTGGAACTTGGAGTTTGGCAGCTAGATTTATTTCTACTCCAAATGACAAAGAAGCAAAAAAAGCGGCATACCTTTCAAGTGCTTTGTATCTAGTATGGCCTTTTATTCTTTTCTTCCCAATGTGGTGTGGACCTCTTCTATTTCCTGGTTTAACACAAGCACAAGCAGAAGCAACCCTATATGCACAATTAACAAATACCTTCTTACCAATTGGGTTAATTGGACTAGTGTTAGCATCTATGTTTGCAAACACTCTTTCAATGTGTACTTCAGATGCAAATACTATTTCAGCTGTTTTAACACGTGATATTTTACCTCTTGTTAATCCGAAGTTAAGAGAATTACAAAATGACGATAAAAAATCATTGCATTATGCTCGAATCACAACAATATCATTTACTGTTCTTACAATCTTAGTTGCTTTGTTTAGAGACCAACTTGGTGGTGTAACAGGTTTGATTTTGTCATGGTTTGCAGCCTTGTTAGGACCTACAGCTGTTCCTTTATTACTTGGATTAATACCTGCTTTCAAATATTCAGATTCAAAGGCAACCATTATTTCAATTATTGGTGGTTTAGGCGTTTTTGTTTTAACAAAAATGGGTATTAAGTTTAGTGCAGATATTGCATTAATTGCACCTCTTGCTACATCTTTCGTATTGTACGTAGGGATTGGTCTTATCAATAAATACGTGCTTAAAAAATCTGTATCAGCAGAGATTGAAAATTTAATGACAGAATTAAGTAAATAATACCTGCTAATTAAAGTTACAGAAAGGCCTAGCTTTTCTGTAACTTTTTATTTTTTCTTTATATTGAGTTTAAATGAAAATGAATAAAAAAGAGATATTAGATTTCTATATAGCAGAAGTTGAAAATAATTTTTATCCATATTGGAATACCTTTGCAGATGATGAAAAGGGAGGTATTCTAAACTGTATAAATAATTTCGGGAATGAACTTCTTAGTGAAAATAAATTTACATGGTCACAAGGACGATATTTGTGGATTTTAGGACGAATATACACTCTTTGTGAACAAAATATATTTAAAAAAATAGATATAAAACAGTTAAAAAAGAGAATGGATGCAACCTACCATTTTTTAATTGAAAGATCAATAAACAAAGATTCTATTTGTAATTATTTGTTAACACGAGATGGTGAAAAAATAATTGAAGAGAGAACGCAGCGCTATGATGCTAGTATTTTTGCCGATTGCTTTGCATTAATAGGAATGGCACAGTATGCAAAAACACTGCAAGATGAATCTTGTATTTTAGAGGTAACAAATCTTTATAACAGTATTATTAAACGATTAGAACAAAATAACTACTTAACAGAACCGTATCCTGTTCCTTCAGGATATACAATACACTCTATTCCAATGATTATGGTAAATACAGTGTACGAATTTATAAAAATGAAAGAAGTTTTTGGTCTTGATTGCAAGAATGAAGTAAACTATGGATTATTACAAACACATATAATACTTGAAAAACACTTTTTTGATGGATACATTAGAGAATTTATTTCAACACAAGAAAATTATCAAACAAAAATGCTTGACCGACACATTAATCCAGGGCATACTATTGAAGATGTTTGGTTTTTATATGAATTTTTAAATGAATATGGTAATATTTCTGCATATTCACAAAGGCTTTGTACAATTGCAAAAAATGCTTATACTATAGGATGGGATAAAGAGCACGGAGGGCTTCTTCGCTTTGTTGATAAAGATGGAGGTCAACCTCACGGAGAGACAAATAATGACGCTTTTGAAGTACTGATAAAAGAAACCTGGGACATGAAATTATGGTGGCCTCATTCAGAATGTTTGTATACTTTTTTACTTTTAAATGAAAAGATAGGAGACACTGAGTGTATAAAGATATATGAGTCAGTGCATGATTATATATTTAAGACCTTTCCAAACAAGGATCTTGGAGAGTGGATACAAATTCGAAAAAGAGATGGTTCTCCACAAGAGAAACTTGTTGCCCTTCCAGTAAAAGACCCTTTTCATATTTTGCGAAATTATTTAAAAATTATTGAGCTATATAGTGAAGAAAGGAAAAAGTAATGGGAGAAAAATCAATGTTACAGCTTGGTACTGCAAAAGTATGTATAACACCAAAAATCCCAGTGCGTCTATGTGGGTATGCAACACGGACAACTACTTTTGAAAAAGTTCTTGAAGATATTTTTTTGCGCGTCCATTATTATGATGATGGTAGTACGCAAGTTCTATTTTTATATGCAGATATATTATGGTGGAATACAAGCTTTGTAGAAAACGCGCGGCAAAAAATCAGCCAAAACTTCAACATTAATGAGGAAAATATTTTTTTTATCGCATCTCATAATCATTCAGGACCACCAACAGGAACAACCTTTATTCATCAGCTTGAAACATTTAACCTTGAATATGCAAACTTTCTTTACGAACAGGTTGAACAAGGAATATGTCTTTCTAAAGATAATTGTGAAAAAGTTTTTGTAAGAAGATATAATGGACAGTGTAATTTAAATGTTTTTAGAAGAGTGAATGTAGATGGTAAAATATTAATGAAACCTAATTATGATATCCCTGCAGATAAAAGATTAACACTAATTGGGTTTTATACCAATTCTAATGAACTTAAAGGCCTACAAGTTCATTATGCTTGTCATGCAAATATATCAAATGAGAATTATATTCAACCTGATTATCCTGGAATAGCACTTCGCCGTTTAGATGAAACATTTAATAATAGTATATCTTTGTTTTTGCAAGGGTGCACAGCAGATCTTCGTCCTAACTGCGTTGTTGGGGATCTTTTTACAGCATTTGATTATGAAAAAACAAGTATTTTTGCAGAGTCTTTTTTTAAAAATTGTCTAGAAACGTTGCTCTCAAATCCAATTGAAATAAATTCTTTTTTAGACGTTAGTACAACAACGTTTGCTCTCCCTCAAGAAGGTGTAGCTACCAATGAATATTTAACAGTTTGTTTAGATGAATCTTTGCCAGAAAATATAGTAGAACGTAGAGCTGCTGAAGCAAAAAAAGAATGGGCACAGAAAATACTAGAAAAAAAATGTAGGCCATACGAAATGGCACAAATAAGTAAAGTACGATTTGGAGATCAATTAAGTATTTATACGGCGAATGCAGAAATGAGCCAAGCCTATGCACAATATGTACGCTCTCTTGATAGTTCAGCTTTGTTTGCAGCATACACAAATGGAATGATAGGTTATATTTCAACGGAAGAACAAATAAATGAAGGTGGCTATGAACCTAAGGATTCAGCACTTTATTTTGCTCTTTCAGGAACATATGCACCAGAAATAGAAAAAATAATTAAAACAGAACTAAAAAAACTTTAGGAGAAAAAAATGACAGAAGGTTCAGTAATGGATTTATACCAAACAGAAGTTTTTGGTATTATTAATGAAATTCACGCAAATGAAAAACAAAACATTTTAAAAGCAGCAAGAGTTGTGGCAGAACAGGTAAAAAAAGACAAGCTTGTGTATGTTTTTGGTCCAGGAGGACACTCAAATCTTGCAGCTATGGAAATCTTTTTCAGGGCAGGTGGATTAATGCATGTAAATGCTATTATTAATCAAGAAACAATGCTTAATAATGGTGCCTTAAAATCTATGCAAGTGGAACGCCTTCCTGGATATGGAAAAATTATTATTAATGATTATGGAATAGCTAAAGATGATTTACTTATTGTAGTAAATGCATATGGAATAAATTCTGCAACAATAGATGCAGCACTTCAAGCAAAAGAAAATGGAGCAACGGTTATTGGCATTTGTTCTCATGGGCATGCAAAAGAAACACCTGCTGATCATATTGCACGCCATCCTTCTAAAAAAAATCTTTATGAAGTATCAGACTATACTATTGATAGTAAAATTAAGGTTGGTGACGCTGTAATTAAGTTACCAGATTTTGAACAAAAAATTGGAGCTCTTAGTACATTTGCAAATGCATACGTGTTAAATTGTCTCGTAACAGAAGCTATTAATATGCTTGTTAATGATGGCGTAAAACCTCCTGTTTGGATGAGTGGAAATGCAACAGGAGGAGATGCATGGAATAATCAATTTTTGCATCGTTTCCGAGATAAAATTCGAGTACTATAATGAAAAAAACACTTTTTACAAATGCACAAATTATAACTCCTACAGGTATCACTTGGGGTGAGGTTCTTGTTGAGGGTAGTTCTATAAAAGAAATTTCTTTCAATGGAACTATAACTGAAAAAGTAGATACAAAAATAGATGTAAAAGGAAATTATCTTTCTCCTGGCTTTATTGATACCCATACGCATGGGGCTGGTGGGGCAGATTTTATGGATGGAGATGTAGAAAGCATTTATACTGCAGCAAAAATGCATCTAAACCATGGTGTAACTTCTATACTCCCAACAACTATAACAGGCTCAAAACAGGATCTTCTCGACTATATTGATTTATTTAACACGGTTAATCTAGAAAAAGAAGGATGCCCAACAATTTTAGGACTTCATTTAGAAGGACCCTATTTTGCAGCAAGTCAGGCAGGGGCACAAGATCCCCGTTATCTAAGGAATCCTGAACCTGAAGAATATAGAGAAGTGCTTTCAAAAACAGATAGAATTAAAAGATGGTCTTTTGCAATTGAATTAGAAGGGGCAGATGCATTTTTAAATGAACTGAGAGAATATGGAATAATTACATCTTTGGCACATTCGGAAGCAACATGTGAGCAAGTACAAAGAGCTTATGAAAAAGGTCTTTCAGCGTTAACACATTTCTATTCCGCAATGGCAGGGGTAAAAAGGGTTAATGCCTATCGTGTTGCAGGAGCAATAGAAGCAGGTTATTTATTAGATGACTTAATGGTTGAGGTAATAGCAGATGGAAAACATCTACCAAAAGAATTATTGCAGCTGATTTATAAAATTAAAGGTTCTGATAAAATTTGTTTAGTTAGTGATTCTATGAGAGCTGCAGGAATGGGAGATGGAGAGTATATTCTCGGGGGAAAGAAAACAGGTATTACCGTACTCGTTGAGGATGAGGTTGCTAAATTGCTTGATCGAACAGCCTTTGCCGGAAGTACAGCAACTGATGATCGTCTCATACGAACATTCCAACAGCTTACTGATGCTCCTCTTTATGAAGTTGTAAAAATGTTAACGCTTACACCTGCTAGGTTACTTAAAATTGACTCAGCTAAAGGAAGTATAGCAGAAAAAAAAGATGCAGATTTAATTGTTTTCGATAAAGATATAAATGTTTCTACTGTGATGGTGATGGGTAATATCATTAAATAGGTAGTTGGGGCTTTTATCCGGCTATGCGGGGTTCCGCCATTCGGCTTCATTCTCGCCGTTTTGGTGGTCCTAGCACGGACATGGCAAGCCATGTCCGTACGGCTTGAACTGCTACGCGGCCCCTACTATCCGGAAGCCAAAAATTTTACAAAAATCATATGTCGCTTGCCATGGATGGCAAGCACAAGTCACGAGTTTACAACGTAAACTCGGTTAGTTTCGACTTCACGGATGAAGTAGAAACGACACTATCCGAAAGCCAAAGATCATTACATAGAAGGTGATATATATAGCCTGTTCTATATCAAAACACCCCAAATTTGCTCAAATTTAAGCCCTTTTTGCACTATAGATTCTTCCAAAGCCTATCAGAGGGCAAAACCCGTATCTAGTAACTCGTAATTAGTACCTGCACATTGTCAGATTAAGTGCAACACCCTTGTAAAATAGATTGGAGTACTTCG
>CAYJJW010000129.1:0-6037 GCA_964370555.1 uncultured Treponemataceae bacterium
ATGAATGGATTATTCCAATTTAATCTAGAACACCTGGAGCAACAGAATGAAATGATTATCTTGCGTCTATGGGTATTTATATTTTTAACGCTGATGTATTGGAAGCAGCTTTAGATAATGACCATGAAGATTTTGGTAAAACAATTATTCCAGAATCTATTAAAACGCGCAAAGTATTTTCATACATTTATGATGGATACTGGGAAGACATAGGAACTTTAAGAAGTTTCTTTGACTCAACAATTGAATTAACAACATATTCGCCACGATTTAATTTTTACGATGCACTTGTTCCAATTTATACAAAACCGAGAAATCTTCCACCATCAAAAATTAATCATGCAATGATGTTCAATACAATAACATGCGAAGGATGTATTATTAATGTATCTTCTCTTAAAAATTGTGTTATTGGGATAAGAAGTATTCTTGAGCTTGAATCAGACCTTGAAAATGTTATTTGTATGGGTGCAGATTATTATGAAACTGATGAAGATAAAAAGCGTAATAAAGATAAGGGTATCCCAAATCTTGGTATAGGAAGCGCTACTAAAATTCGCAACACTATCATTGATAAAAATGCAAGAATTGGACAAAATTGCTCTATAGGGCTCGGTGAACTACCGCCTGAAGGTGATTATGGAGATTATTTTGTAAAGGACGGAATTATTGTTATAACAAAAAATTCTGTTATTCATGATAATACTGTTATTTAACAGCAAAAAAAATTGGGCTGTCCATTCTTTTGAAGGACAGCCCTTTTAATTAATTAGCAATTCTTAGGAATGCATCTTTATAACCGTAACTCTTAAATCTTTCGAGTACAACAGTGTATTCATCTTTATTTAACGGACCAATTAATACTTGATACGCATCGCTAATTACACTTGAGTTTACCAATGCAAAAGGATATTTTTCTGAATACGCTGTTAATATTGAGTCAATATTTTTTATATCTTTATAGGTAGCCAATTGAATATAATATTTTTTATTTCCCTTAGAAGACAAAGAGTCTACAATATACTCTGACACATCATACTCTATAACAGAGGGCTCAATAACTTCAACTGCAGGAGTAAAGGCAAAAATATCAATAGTTTCTACTGGTTCTTCTACTTCAAGTACATCTGCAGTAAAATCTGTATAAGTAACAACCTCGCTTTCTTCAATTTTTTCTTCAATCATTGGAGGGTTTTCTTCTGTTGGAATAAGTACATTTGGGGTTGATGTTTCGGTTATTATTTCTTCAGCCATTACAACTTCAATTACTTCTTCTAAAACAGGCTCTTCACTTATACCTAGTTCAATAACAGGAGCTACATGATCTTCTACAGATTCAATTACTTCAGTTGCTGGTATTTCTTCATCTAAATTTTCTTCTATCGCTGTTTCTGTAGTATATTCACTTGAAAACAAAGCTGTCATATCAGAAAACGGTGTAAAAATAATATCTTCTTCGGCTGTTTCATTTTCGCTACTTACAATGATATCTGTTATTTCAGTAATAACGGCTTCTTCACTAGAAACTTCATCTTGTGTAGATTGAACGATTTCTTCAGTTGACTCCTCTGTAAGATTTTCTGCTGTTTCTTCTAAAATTTTTTCTTCAACTATAATATCTGCAATTGCTACTTCTTCAACAATTATTTCTTCAGTTACAACTTCTTCACCCATGGCATCTTCTGCCATAGCAACTTCTACAGGAATCTCTTCTTCTATAACTTCACTAACAGGAGTATCAATAGCTATAACATCGACTTTTACTTCTTCAGATACGTATACTTCAGAATCATCAATAAAGTCTTCTTCAGTAGCATCAATAATTACAACTTGTTCTTCGGCAAGAAGTAAATCGGTTTCAGCAATTTGATCGGGAGCAATAACTTTTCGTATTTGAACAATTGTATCCGAATTTTCGGTTATAAAGAGTTTTTCAGCTACTTCGTTTGATACAATTGCTGCAACACCCTCGTCAATCGTTGCAAAAACAAATGCTTCAAGGCTCACCTTTGTTGCCGGATTTGTTACTATTACAGAATCGCCCGGTAAAAATGAATGTGCTTTTATATACATCCCCGGTGGAAGTTCGCCCGATTCAGCAATAGAAGCCCTACCTTCTATAGAAGGTCTTGAAGCCGACATTAACATTGCAATTGCAAGTAATACCACTAATAGTTTTAATAACATGTTTTTCATCATACATCCCCTCATATTTTTTTATCAAAGTCACTTTTTATATCAGCGCCAAGATTATTTGAAAATCTTTTCATAGCAACAAAATCAGTTTCGCCTTCATTCTTACTAATTGCTTCTGTTTTACCTTCACCCAGCACACTCATATCAGAAGTGCTAACAATTTTCCAATCTACCGAATCAATATCTTCAAGTGTAATTGTTTCTATAGTTTCATAGCCATAAGGAATATAATGTACATTTATATAAACCACATAACTCATATATCCTGCTTTTGCAATTGCAATTGATTCTTTAAGTGTTGTATCTATATCTTTATTTATGGTTGTTGGCAAGCTAGACACTATAAAACCTGATTCATAAAATACATCCATTACACCATTTTCAAGTATAAAAGTACTCTCACGCAATGATTCTCTATCTGAATCATGTTGTGCCATTTGAACTACAACAGATGCCGATGGAGAAAATGCACATACCGTACAACTCAGTGTAAAAATCAGTAACAATTTTATACATAATGATTTCATTGTTTTAACCTCTTTTAAAAACTTCATCCTCGTTTTATTATCGGAATATTTTTTATCAATGTTAGCAAAAAAAAGTTGAAGAAAGTTTACGCTTATGATATTATATAGTAAGATGAAATACTTTGTGGCACAAGTACAAACAACTAAAGAAGATTTTTTTATTACTACCGTACATAAAGCTCTTGAGTTTAGAAAAGAACAGCAAAAATTTATTTTTTTAAAACGATGTTTACCAATACGCCGTAAAGGTAAAATACAAAATGAAAATAAGCCTATTTTTCCCGGATACATTTTTATTGAAGCCTCTGAAATTGATTCAGAACTTTTTAATATTATACGTGAAACAAAGTATTTTATGAGATTTTTACCAGAAAACAAAAAAATAATTTCTGTAGAACATAAAGATCTTGCTATTTTACAGCATTTTATTAGAATGGGTAGTGTTGCTCAAGTTTCTATGGTAACATTTGATGAAAACGATAGAATAGTAATAAAATCAGGACCTATGCATGGTCTTGAAGGATCTATTGTAAAAGTAGATAAGCGTAAAAAAAGAGCAAAAATTGCTCTTGATTTTTCAAATGAACAGTTTTTAATTGATCTTGCATTTGAAGTTTTGGAGGAAGCAAAAAATGAGCAAAAGTAGCGCCCGTATTTACATAATTGGAGCAGGATTTGCAGGGCAAATGGTAGCTTCCGAGTTACGCAGAAAAAAAATTTTTGGAACTCCTGTTGCTTTTGTCGATGATGATTCATCATTAATTGGCACAATGATAGATGGGATTGCTGTTTTTGGCCCAATAGAACCGGTTGTTGCGTCACTACATTTATCTCCCTATGATGAAGCAATTATAGCGATGCCAACAGCGTCCAATGCGCGAATCAGAAATGTATATGAAGCATTGAGAAAATCGGGCTTTACTCAAATACGCACACTTCCAGCCGTTTCACAAATTGTTGAAGGAAACGCACACTTAATACAAGCAAGACAAATAGATCCATTAGATATTTTAGGAAGAACCCCTATTACAATTTCCTTAAAGGAAAGTTTAGCATACTTGAGGGGAAAACGAGTGTTAATAACTGGAGCAGGAGGATCTATCGGTTCAGAACTTGCACGCCAATTACTATCCGGAGGAGCAGAAAGGCTATATTTATTTGGCCATGGCGAAAACTCTATTTACCAAATTGACAAAGAACTACGCATATTACAAAAAGAAGGTGTTGGAGAAAAAGCAACTATTGTTCCTGTAATTGGAGATTTAAAAGACAGAGAATATATGCATTATATTTTATCAAAACTAAAATGTGATGTTATTTTTCACTGTGCAGCATATAAACATGTTCCTCTTATGGAAGAAAATCCGGTTGCAGTTATTGAAAACAATGTGTTAGGAACAAAAAATATTTTAGATGCAGCCCTTAATGCAAATGTTTCAAGATTTGTTCTTATTTCAACCGATAAAGCGGTATCACCGGTAAGCGTGTATGGAGTTTCTAAGATGTTGTGCGAAAAGCTTGTACTTTCGGCTGCAAACTCTGTAAAAGGAAAAGGCAAAGCCTTTATGTTTGTGAGGTTTGCAAATGTACTCGGTTCAAGAGGGTCTATCCTTCCATTGTTTGCAGAACAACTAAAAACAGGTGGACCTTTAACTATTACACACCCTGACATTAAGCGTTATTTTATGACAATTCCTGAAGCATGTTCACTTGTATTAAAAACAGGTGGCGTTGGAACAAATGCAACATCATATTTACTTGATATGGGAGACCCTATTAAAATTACAGATATTGCCCTACAGTTTATAGAGCTTTCAGGATTTGAGCCCCATAAAGATGTTCAAATTTCGTACATAGGATTACGCGCCGGAGAACGCTTAGATGAACCTCTTTGGACAAAAGATGAAAATCCACAAAAAACAGAGTTTCCAAAAATTTTACGTCTTTCATGTAATGAATCAATTGAAAATAGCATAAAAACATTATCGGATTTATTAGAAAAAATAACACCGGTTTGTACCGATGCAACTAATCAACATTACAGAGATGCAAACTATCTCACAGACATACTATTGGATTTTATTCCAACTTATAAGGACTTTAAACATGCAAACAAATAAATCAGTTCCCTTTTTTCTACCCTCCATAGGGAAAGAAGAGGAAGATGCCGTTCTCGATGTTATGCGTTCAGGGTGGCTCACTACAGGAAAGGTAACATTAGAGTTTGAAAATGAGTTTGCGCAAAAGGTACAGTGTAAGCATGCACTAGCGGTAAATAGTGCAACATCAGGCTTAATGCTTGCAATGGAAGCATGTGGAATTCGAGAAGGAACTAAAATTCTTACCAGCCCCTATACCTTTGTATCTACCGTTACTGCAGCATTACATTTAGGTGGTGGTGTAGTATACGCAGACATTGAAAAGGACACATACAGTATTAGTCCCGAACAAATTGAAGAAAAACTATCAAAAGATCGTTCAATAAGAGCAATTGTTCCTATCCATATAGCAGGAAATATATGCAATATGAAACGGATAAAAGAAATTGCAAAGCATTACGGAGTAAAGATTATTGAAGATGCAGCACATGCGTTTCCTTCTACAACTCAAGACGGATATGCTGGAACGCTTGGTGATATAGGTGTTTTTTCTTTTTATTCAACAAAAACAATCACAACTGCCGAAGGTGGAATGATTTGTACAAATAATGATGAACTTGCAAAGCGCATGACAACAATGAGAATGCATGGCATCGATAGAACGGTATGGAATCGATACACATCTGACAAAGCCTCTTGGGAGTATGATGTTGTTCAAGCGGGATATAAGTGTAATTTACCCGATATTTTATCCGCAATCGGACGGGTGCAATTAAAAAAAGCAGATAATTTTTTTGAAAAAAGAAAAAAAATTGCAGAACAATATAACGATGCCTTTAAAGAATATGATTTTTTAGAATGTCCTCCAAATCAAGAGGGGAATGCATGGCATTTATATCTTTTAAGAGTAAAAGAGGGAAAACTCCTAATAACTCGAGATGAATTTGCGCAGATTCTGCAAAAGAATGGCATTAATATTTCTTTACATTTTATACCCCATTATGCATTTACGTATTTTAAAAAAGTACATAAGTTAAGAAAAAGAGATTTCCCGCATACAAAAAAACAATATGAGTCTACCATAAGTATCCCCTTATGGCCGGATATGACAAATGAGATGATTGAAAAAGTCATTACTACTGTGATTGAAACGGGTAAGAATAACTATAATAATTAAAGGAAACACAATGCCTCCAAAGCAAAAAAAACAGTTAT
>CAYJJW010000130.1:0-6020 GCA_964370555.1 uncultured Treponemataceae bacterium
CTACCATTTTGTTAAAACAAAGTATTGAACCAGTTTGAAGCATACCACAAAGAATAGTTTGTTCTCCCATAAGGTCTGATTTTACTTCTGCAACAAATGATGATTCAAGAACACCAGCTCGGCTTCCGCCTGTTCCAACTGCTAATGCTTTTGCTACTGGCCAACCTTTGCCTTCAGAATCGTTTTCTGGGTGCACTGCAATAAGTGTTGGAATACCAAATCCGCGAGCATATTCAACACGAACTTCAGAACCAGGACCTTTTGGTGCCATCATAACAACAGTAATGTCGCTTCTAATTTTCATTCCTTCTTCAACAATGTTAAACCCGTGGCTGTACCAAAGTGTTGAGCCTTTTTTCATTAATGGCATAATGCCTTCAATTACGTTTGAGTGTTGTTTATCTGGAGTTAAGTTACCAACAACATCGGCACCAGGAATGAGTTCTTCATACGTTCCAACGGTAAAACCGTTTTCTGTTGCATTTTTCCAGCTTGCTCGTTTTTCGGCAATGGCTTCTTTTCTAAGAGCATAGCTTACATCAAGCCCTGAGTCTCGCAAGTTTAAACCTTGGTTTAATCCTTGTGCACCACAACCAACTATTACAATTTTTTTACCTTGTAGGGCTTTACATCCATCATCAAATTCGCTTCTATCCATAAATCGGCATTGGCCTAATTGTAGAAGTGCTTCTCTCCAAGGAATTGCATTAAAATAATTTTCTTTTTTCATATCTATTCTCCATCTTTGAATTACGTTTATATTTCTAACAGTATACTGTTTAATGTCAAAATAGTAAAGAGTATTTTATACATTTTTTATAAATACTAAATATTTTTAATATACATTAAGCATTTAGATAAAATTTTTTTATAAAATGTGCCAAATGGCACATGACGCGTATAATTTCTTAGTGTATTATTATATTAGTTAATAATTCATTAGGAGAGAAGATGAGAAAAGTTTTAGTAGCTGCAAATATTTTAGTTTTTGCAGGTTTATTAGGTTTTGTAATTTTTGGCGTGTTTGCGCAATAATTACAGATAAATGGTAGATTAACATTCACCACAGTATTATAAGGGAGGTTTACAGCTTTGTAAGCTTCCCTTTTTTGTTAATTTTACCTAAATTCAAGATTGACAAATAGACAGTTTTCTGTAATAATTATTATAGGAGATTTTTGCACAAAATAAAACACTTTATCATTCGTTGAATGTTGTGCTTATGTGTGCAAACGGCATCTTGACAAAAAAAAAAAAGTGTCATGATGTTAAAAATAGGTTTACATTTTGTAAACAAAAAAAGTTTAAGGAGAAAAAAATGAAAAAACTCTTAGTTATTTTCATGGTTGCGATTGCACTCGTACTCGTTGGATGTACCGACATTGCCGGTTTACAGTCTTCACTCGATGCTCTCAATGACAAGGTATCAAACCTTGAAAATGGTTCTTCCGGTAATAATGATATTAACGATGAAGAATTAATTGGTTTTTATGTTGAAGCAGAACTTGCAGATGGTACTGACCTTATTGCAGATGGATATGCTGATCAACTTTTTTCAGCCCCTGGTTTAACAGAAGGTCTAAAAGCAATTTTCCCTGGTTGGAATGGACAAGATCCAGGGTATATGAGAAATTATGATGTACATCCTGAATTGGTAGACGAATTACTTGCAATAGCAGAAAAGTCACCTCTTATTGACATTATTGATGAAGATGGTAACAGAATAGGTAAAGTTGGCTACTACATAGAAGTTGTTAGCGTTGAAGCAGGCCCAGATGATGATCCTAATAACGTTGATGGTGGCGCTGGACTTGCTATTTATTTTGACGAACCTGAATATTTTGATGCAATTGCAATTGATTATAGTAGTGCATTTGGAACAACTAACGGTTTAGTAGACTTCGACGACATAGAAACAAATATCGCTATAGAATTTGTACACCCTATATATGAAGACTATTATAGAAGTGTTTATGACGATGATGAATTAATTGATTATGTAGCAGATATTGTAGCTCTTTTTATACCAGAAGGACTACAAAGGAAGTATGTTGTCGAAGAATCTGTTCTACTTGCAGATTTAGCAAAGAACTGGAAAAAAAATGATTATTCAGTTTCATCTGCACCTATTGAAATTATGCATCTTGATGTAGATAATGACGGAACAACTGACACATATACTCTAGTTATCGAAGTAGATGCTACAGCCCCTGCTCTTACATACGAGACGGTTCCAGCATTTGAAGGAGTAATAGACTTTGAAACAGTTCCTGTTTTCTCTGGATCAACAAGCTATGGCTGGGTTGCTGGTGATACTGTTGATGTACCTTTTACAGGTAGCACAGAAGAAAATCCTGACTCTTCAATTTCATTAAACTTAGATATGAGAAACAGTGGTAATGACATTCGAACATCAAATGTTACAATTGTTACAGATGTAGAAAACGGAACTGTAACATACATGGAAGTATTAGAAGCTATTGCTGCAAGAACTTATACCCTTAGTAGAGGTGGTTGGGCGAACTCACTCGCAATACCAGCTTCACTTACAACTTCTGTAGGCTATAAATATGATTCAGATGCATTCGAACATTCAGACAGCTTCCCTGATGGACCATTCACACATATAGATGCTGGTGAATCAGTAACTTTCAACGGATGGTTAATTTTTAATGTTGATACAAACGAAGTAAGTCCTGATAAGTTTAATCCTTATGCATTCGATAACCAAGGGAAACTTACAAAAGAAGTACCTTTTAATATCACCATTAAGAATACTGACTCAATGCAAGCAAGTGTAACAACAAAAACTGTTAAAGCAGATACATCAAGCATTGCAGGTATTGAAGGATTCACAAGTATCGACTTTAAAGATGTAATCAAAGAGGTTACATTACATGCAGATACATCTAAAACATTAACAGGTCAAAAAGCTGCTATTGAAGCTGCAATATTAAAAGCGTTTGAAGATATTGACAATGCAAAAGATGAAAATGGAGCATCCATTTTCGCTGCTGTTAATGCTGGTGATATTACAGGTTATACTGTAATTTCAAATAAAAAGGCATCAATACAAGTAACATTAACTTTAAATAGTGGGTTATACCAATTCCCTACAAAAGAAGACCAACCAGCAGATGAAAGAACAATAACTATTTTCTTAAATGCTGCAAGCAATCAGTATTTTAACAGAAATTAGTTTTCTAAACTAAACAACTAAAGCCCGAGGCGCAAGACTCGGGCTTTTTAATGCAAAAGTACTTTTGCATTAAAAAAGGCATAAGAGATTTCCTCTTATGCCTTTTCATAAAAAAAACTTATGCTAGTTTTTCCCGCTCAAGTTTTCGGTCAAAATAGCCAGTTTCTTCTAAGTATTGACGGCGTGCTATAACAAGTGAAATTAATTCTTGATACATATTATAATCAACTTCAAGTGCTATTGGAAAAATGTAAAACTCTGTTTCGTCGCAGTAGCGTTCAATAAACTCAGGTTTTGATACAAAACCTAAACTTATCATATTACTTATTCTGTCTGCACATTTTAAGATTTTTGCCTTTTCACTACCGTGTTCAATTACCCCTTTAAGGTAATCAGTTTTTAACTGGCCTTCTTTTTTGCTTACCTCTAGCACTAAGTCTAACACTTCGCGTGCTTCTGGTTCAACGTCTAAAATAAGCTGTTGGTTATAATCGGGAATATCTTCTACAAGATCGTGAATACAAGAAGCTTTTAGCAAAACTGAATCTATGTATCCATAGTCAATTAAAATACCAAGGGTATCTATTTGATGACGGAACATATTACCGCCTGAAAAACGTAGCTTTCCTATAAGACTTGTAGCAAGCTGCATATATGGAGCAAGCTCTATCTTTTTTAGTTCGAGCATCAATTGATTGTTCATTTCATCTATTTTTTCAATTCTCATAGGAGTACCTTAAAATATAAACCACTTAATTTAGTAAAAGTTACAAATTTTGCACATAACTTTTAAGTTTTTCTACACGCCGCTGTACAGATACTAACTTTTCTTTTTCGGCTTCTACAACATCTGCAGGTGCATTTTTTGCAAAGTTACCATTAAGTTTAGCTTCAACTTTTTGGCAAAAGCCCTCTTCTTTTTCAATTTCTTTTGTAAAGTGCGCTTTTAATTGAGCAACATCAATATTTTCGCTCATTAAAATAAATGCCTCAAAGCCCTCGCCTACTGTACCAATAGCCTTAGAAGGAGTAGAATCAACAAAGCTAATGTCTTTAACACCTGCAAGTAATTTAATTAAGTCAACTTTTTCGGTACATACTTCTGCACTTGAGTTTGGAGTAATTAAAAGTGCAATTTCAAGTTTTACATCTGGTGCAATTCCACATTCAATTCGTAAAGAACGTAATTGCCGAATTAAGTCTTGAAGTACGTTAAAGCGTTTTTCTATATTTTCATCTTTTCGCCATTCTTCTACCGTTGGGAATGGTGCATTTATCAACAATCCTTCAAAAGCTTTAAGCTCTTTTCTTGGAAGTTTTGAATATATTTCTTCTGTTACAAATGAAATGTATGGGTGTAAGAGTCTCATAGATTCTTCTAGTACGTGTAAAAGAACAGAAATTGCACGATTTTTTTCGTTTTCGTCATCGGTTCTAAATGAAAGTTTTGTGCCTTCTACGTACCAATCGCAAAAGTCATTCCAAAAGTATTCATATACGGCCCCAGCACCATCGTTGTAGCGATAGTTTTCGAGTGCATTGCGGGTAAGTTCTACTGCATTGTTTAAGCGCCCATAAATCCATTTATCGAGTTCTGTTAAATCATCTCTAGAAACTTCAACAATGTCTCTTCCTTCTAAGTTTCCTAGAATGTAGCGACTTGCGTTCCATATTTTATTTGCAAAACGGCTTCCCATTTTAAACGATTCTTTATCGAGTAAAATGTCTTGGCCTTGAGCACACATAAATGCTAACGAAAACTTGAGAGCATCGGCTCCAAACTCGTCAATAATTTCGAGTGGATCAATACCGTTTCCAAGCGATTTACTCATCTTGCGGCCTTTTTTATCACGTAAAAGACCATGAATGTAAATATCTCTAAACGGCACTTCTCCTGTAAACTCTAAGCCTGCCATAATCATTCTACTTACCCAAAAGAAAATAATATCGTAGGCGGTAATAAGGGCGGTTGTTGGGTAAAATGTTTGTAAATCGATTGTGTTTTCAGGCCAACCGAGGGTTGAAAATGGCCAAAGCCAACTAGAAAACCATGTGTCGAGTACGTCATTATCTTGACTAAGCTTATCGCCACTTGCACCACATTTTGGACAAGCAGTTACATCTTCTCTTGAAACGGTCATTTCACCGCAAGATTCGCAGTACCAAACAGGGATTCTGTGTCCCCACCATAATTGGCGGCTAATACACCAGTCTCTAATATTTTCCATCCAGTGTGAATAGGTGTTTTCCCATTTTTTTGGATAAAAAACAATGTCGCCATCTTTCCAAGCCTTTACAGCTTTTTCTGCTAATGGTTTCATTTTTACAAACCATTGTTCACTTAAATATGGTTCAACTACAGTGTCACATCTATAACAGTGTCCAACTGAGTGATTAATTTTCTTTTCTTCTTTATATAAACCTTGTTCAGTAAGGTCAGCAATAACAGCCTTTCTAGCTTCTTTTGTGTTTAAACCTTGGTACTTAGAAGGAACTTCTTCGTTAAGTTTTCCATCTGGTGTTAAGATATTTATTACTGGAAGATTGTGTCTTTTCCCTACTTCCCAGTCGTTGTTATCGTGTGCAGGAGTAATTTTTACAACACCTGTTCCAAACTCTTTTTCTACGTACGTATCTGCAATAATTGGAATAAGTTTATCGGTTAAAGGAAGCTTTACATTTTTTCCAATTAAGTGTTTATACCGTTCATCTTCGGGATGAACCGCAACGGCTGTGTCACCTAAAAGTGTTTCAGGGCGAGTTGTAGCAATTTCTAACTTTGATCCATCTTCTACTTCGTAGAAAATGTGGTACATAAATC
>CAYJJW010000131.1:0-5929 GCA_964370555.1 uncultured Treponemataceae bacterium
GGGCCGAGTATATGGCTATAGCAAATGAAGATGTGCCGTATAAAACCTTTACGCGACCTGCAACTGGAATAGTAGAAGCTGAAGTATGTGCCGTTTCGGGGCAACTTTTAACTTCTGCATGTAGTGACGGAAAAACGACAAGAATGTTCTTGCACGGAACAGAACCTACAACCTTATGCGAGTATCATACGGCTCAAGAAAGAGATAACGTTCGAGTTGTAGAAGTCTTACGACAAAAGCTTTTAACAACCGGTGTTGATACATCGTCTGTACAACCAACAACTGTAGGATTACAACTAGATTTATCATTCTTGGATTCAAACACGATACCTCAAATTGATAATTCCGCTGTAACAGATGAATCTACCGAAGAAGATGCTGACGAAGAGGAAACAGAGGTAATTCAACGGCGACTTCCAACAAGAAATTCCTTGTTAAACTAGTTTTTACAGTTGAAAAATATATGCTTCTTATGCTAAAATATACTTAGAGGCTGTCAAATGAAAGTAAACATTTCCGACATAAAGATTCGAAAACGGATAAGAAAAGAAAATGGGGACATTGATAGCCTCATGGATAGCATAAGAATGCATGGCCTTATGAACCCAATAGTGATTAGTGAAAAGTATGAGCTTATTGCAGGTTTTAGAAGGCTTAGTGCAGCAAAAAAACTGGGGTGGGAAACAATTTCTGCCAATGTAGTTGATGCAAAAACTAAGCTTACACGTTTAGAACTGGAACTCGAAGAAAATATTCAGCGTTTAGACTTTACTGAGGATGAAATATTTGAAGGTATTGCAGCCTTAGATCGTTATAAAAACCCCAAAGGTATTAGAATAATTTGGAATAAACTGGTAGATTTTTTTACATGGTTTTTTGATAAAAATGAAGCTAAAAAACTTGATAAAAGAATGAGAAATGCTCGTTTATCTTTGTTAGCACTCCTAGGTATTCTAGCAATGCTTGCAACAGGATTTTTTTATAAGAGCGGATATATTAGTTCGCTGTTGGTAAGTTTATTAAATGTACTTTCATTTGCAGTTTTTATTGTAGGTATATTTTATTTTATACGTTTTTGCAGAGGATTAGAGCGGAAGTAAGCAATGATTGCTATAATTTTTATTCTTGAAATAATCGGAACGCTTGCATTCTCTATTAGTGGTACCATTACTGGAATAAAAAAGGGAGCCGATATTTTTGGTGTTTCATTTTTAGCGGTTACAACATCTGTTGGAGGTGGAATAATTCGAGATGTTTTAATTGGAAATGTACCACCTGCAATTTTTACCAATTATATTTATGTTGTTGTAGCTTTTACAATTTCGATTGTCGTATTTATTTTTATTTACTTTACTAAAACTATGATTCATTTTACAAACCTAAAAATTGACATGATTATTGATATTTTTGATGCAATAGGACTTGGCATTTTTACGGTAAATGGCATGAATGTGCTTTTGTTTAGCAATCAAAACTATAATGCATTTTTAGTAGTTTTTGTTGGGTTGTGCACCGGTATTGGTGGTGGTATGATTCGAGATGTATTGGTAAATGATATACCCTTTGTGCTTCATAGGCGTATTTATGCCGTTGCCGCTATGATTGGTGGTATTACGTATTATGTCTTATATACATTTTCTGATTTTAATTATCTTGTTTCGATGACTGTTGGAGTTTTTACGGTGTTTTTTATCCGTGTACTTGCGGTTAAGTGTAACTGGCATTTACCTAAAATTAAGCTAAAATAGATACAACTATTGTTATATCTATTTTTATTTTATTTGACTTAACAGTCCGTTTCAGATTCTTTAATAATGTTCTCTTTATAAAACGTTTTATTAGGGAAGACAAAACCCTTAATTGCGAAGTAGGTCACTGAAAAAGTCTGTTACTTTTCCAGTGACCGGTCGAGTTTGCATGAAAATTTTAGTGATATTTACGTTTTCATTGCAAACATCGCAATAAATCTAAGGTTGCCACTGCAAAACTGAAGTTTTTCAGTGGCCTCATTGCGAAGCACGGTTTTTTCTTCCCTAAAACCCATCTTTTTCCGGCACGCTTTTTTTTAAACATACATATTAAATAAACATCCGTCTTCTAGAAAGAAATAAAAAAATGTTTATGTAGTGGCAGCCCCAAGAGTGTTAGATTATGAAAAATAAAAATCTGCGTAATTCTTACGGATAAAAAAATAGAGGCGATGTGGTCATCGCCTCCGACAGTTAAATAGACTTACACCAGTACAACGCGGGCAAACTTCTTTTTACCAGCACGTAAAATAAACTCACCATCATCATCAAGGTTTGATGCGTTAATAATAGCTTTTACGTCTTTAATGGCAATATCATTTACAAAGGCTCCGCCTTGTTCTACTAAGCGCCTAATATCACTTTTTGAGCCACCAAGTTTGGCTTCTGCAAATAAATCGATTATCCCGATACCCGCTTCAATTTTTGCTTTTTCAACTTCGGCAGTTGGCATAGATGATTTATCTCCACCTGCACCGAATGCTGCTTTAGCACCTGCTAATGCTGTGTCTGCCTCTTCTTTGCCATGAATCTCTTTTGTTACTTCATAGGCAAGCTTTTCTTTTGCTGCATTTATGTCACCAGCACAAATTTCTTTTATTTCTTCGATTGGTAAGAATGTGAAAAGAAGCATGAACTTTTCTACGTCTGCATCTGTTACATTTCGCCAGTATTGGAAAAATTCAAAAACGGGAGTCATTTCTTTATCTAAGAATAGGGCTCCTTTTTCGCTTTTTCCCATTTTTTTACCATCACTTCTGGTAACAAGAGGGAAGGTGAGGCCGTATACTTCTTTACCTGTTTTTCGTCTAATTAAGTCAACACCTGCAACAATGTTTCCCCATTGGTCGTCTCCGCCAATTTGGAGCGTACAGTTATGACGTTCGTTAAGCATTAAAAAGTCGTAGCTTTGTAAAAGCTGATAGTTAAATTCTAAAAATGAAAGACCTGTTTCCATTCGCTTTTTGTATGCTTCAAAGGTGAGCATTCTGTTTACAGAAAAGCATGAGCCAATGTCTCTTAAGAAGTCAATATAGTTAAGGTCTGCAAGCCAGTGTTTGTTGTTGTCTGTAAAAGCAGTTTTTCCATCGAATCCTACAAAGTTATCGAGTTGTGCAATAATTTTATCAACATTTGCATCAAGGTCATCGTAGGTGAGCATTTTTCGCATTTCGGTTTTACCTGATGGGTCTCCAATGCGTCCTGTTCCACCGCCAATGAGTGCAATACCCACGTGGCCTGCGTCTCTAAGATGGCGAAGGGCAAATTGCGGAACTAAGTGGCCAATATGCAAACTACCTGCTGTTGGATCTGTTCCAACATAAAATGTAACAGGACCTTTATCCATTAAATCTGACAAGGCTTCAACATCGGTACACTGTTGAAAAAAGCCTCTGTTTTTTAAGTTTTCTAGTGCTTTATTCATAATACATAGATAGTATCATAAGTGGAAACTTCTTTCAAGAGATACCCATCATCCAGAGCACGTTAGGAATCTAACTTTTATGATGGTTTTTGTAGTGATTTTCTGGTGTTACTAAAAAATAATTTTAATAATAGTTGTATAAAATCGTACAAGTGTTGATTTAAATATTCTTTTATGTTATATTTGTTATAGTATTTTTTGGCACTTTCAAACTAAATGAAAATGACGTGAAAAAGTCAACTCAAAGATTGATGTTTTTAATTGAATTATTTCAGGAGAGGAATATGAAAAGGCACACATTTATTGGAATTGTTAGTGTATTTGTTATTATTGCATTTGTTATTTTTTCAAATGCAAACTTTTTAAAAAAACTTTCAGACGTTGAACTGCAAGCGGTAAAAAATGAGCTTGCAATAGACTCCAAAAATAACATATCTACCATCAGGTTAATTTTTGATGAATACTTAAAGCCTATAAGTTTAATGGCAAATAGATTAGGTAGTGCATACAGTATAGATACCGTAGATGAACTTAAAATAGTTTTAGATGATTTGAAAACAACGGGTAATTTTATTAGTGTTGAGCTTATAGGGGAAGATGGATATTCCTATTCTTCTGATGGGCAAGAAAGTCTTTTTACCGATACTGCTCTCTTTAGAGGCACAAATTTTTCTGAAATTGTCATTACAGATATTTATTATGATGAGTTTATAAAAGAAAATATAATTAGTATATGCGTTCCTCTACCAGATAACGGCAAAGGGTACTATTTAATTGGAAACTTATCGGCGGATCATTTAAATGCGCTTTTTGAGGATAACTTTACCGATTTTGGGCGCTACTTTCACATAATAGACGGAAACGGCTCGTATGTTTCTACAACGGAAAACAGTTTTACCCTTAATAGTCAAATTCCATTTTTTTCGGTTGGTGAGCTTATTGATATACATGGAGATTTTTCTTCTGATGATTTGTATACAGATTTTCAAAATAAACAAACCGGTATGATTAGCTATTCAATGAAAGTAGAAAAACGCTACATGTATTATGAGCCCATTGGAATAAATGATTGGATGCTTTCAACTATTATTACTGCGGAAATTGCTGAGGCAGATTCAATATTGTATAGGGATATTTCGTATTTAATGGTTATACAGAATACACTCTTTTTAGCATCATTTGCTTTTGTTATTGTAATGTACATGAGAAAAATGCTCAATAATAATAGAACGCTTCAAGATTGTCTTGAAACATTATCTCAACAAACAAATAAAATAATAATTGAGTGGGATTATAGAAATAAAACCGTTATTCCCCATTCAGATTATAAAACAATGCTTGGCGAAGGCTTCACACTAAAAGGAAAACTATGGGATACAAAAAAAATGGACTTTATTCATCCAGATGATATTCCGCAGTTTACAGAAGCACTTAAGGTAGTTCAAAACAGAGGTACTGTTCAAGATGTGAGTGTTCGCATAAAAAAAATGGATGGTGAATATATTTGGTGTAAAATATCGGTTGTGTTTATTCGTAATAAAAAAGGTACTATATTAAAAGCACTGGGATTTCTCGAAAACATTCAAGCAATAGTTGAAGAAACAGAAGAATTAAAGAAAACAGCAGAGCTTGATTTATTAACTGGTTTATATAATAAAGTTACAACCGAACGATTAATCAAAAGCAGAATAAAAGAATCCCCCGAAGAAGTAAATGCACTGTTTATTGTTGACTTTGATAACTTTAAAACATTAAACGATACCTTTGGTCATGCTGTAGGCGATGAAGCATTAAAAGAGCTTTCTCAAAAAATAAAAAAACTTTTTAGACAAACTGACATTGTTGGCAGAGTAGGGGGTGATGAATTTTTTGTGCTCCTATTAAATTATGGGCAAGTTTCACTTTTAATACAAAAAGCACAAAGTCTTTGTAATGACTTGCGAAAAACATATGAGCAAGAAGGTCAAAAAGTTGAAATTACTTTTAGCATTGGAATTTCTTTATATCCAGATCATGGTACAACATGCACAGACTTATACAAAGCTGCAGACAGTGCTTTGTATCAAGTAAAAAATAATGGAAAAAGTGGTTATTGCTTGTATGAGGGGGAAGTAACAAGTTGTGGAAATTGAAATGTGACGTTTTTTAGGTAAGCCTTTCAGACCCCTCTTACCGCTTTTTAAACTTACAGAGTGTAGGAACGGGTGGGGTATAATATTTCTTTAAAACATAGCTTTAATTTTTTGAACAACAACTTCTAAAATATCATCGGGAATTGTTTCAACAAATTGAAATTTTCTGCTATGTAGGTCTACTGCCCTTAGTTGTTCACATAGTATACAACCTGTAGTTTTCGTTCGTCCGTCTAGCATTTCGTGTAAAGGAAAGGGTCTCTTTGTATTAGTGATGGGACACACCAATGTTAAATTTGTTGACTTATTATAAATATGGTTACTTACAACAAGGGCTGGTCTAA
>CAYJJW010000132.1:0-5918 GCA_964370555.1 uncultured Treponemataceae bacterium
GAAAGTCCTGATTTTTAAACTGTAGTTTCATTTGATGTATCCACTTCTTTTATTTCTTTTAAGAGCATATTTTCAAGTTCTTTTTTTGGTAATAGCAATTGATACTCTGCAACGCCGATTGGTTTATGTATGTCTTGTAGCGCAATTTCAACATCTAAGTGGTCTTTATCTGCACATAGAATAATTCCAATTGAAGGATTTTCACCTTTTTCTTTTTCTAAGCGGTCAAGGAGCGATAAATACATATTCATTTTGCCTACATACTCGCTTTTAAAAACGCCTATTTTTAATTCTATGGCAACTAAAGAGCGTAACCCTCTATGAAAAAAGAGCATATCTACAAAATATTCTTTATTGTTGTATTCTAAGCGATATTGATTTCCTATAAAGCTAAAGCCTTTTCCAAGTTCCAATATAAAGGACTTAATTCGCTCTACTAATCGTTTTTCAAGCTCTAATTCTCTTAACGGCTCTGTAATTTCTAAAAATCCTAAATTGTATGAACTTTTTAATACTTCATTTGCATACTGAGCTTGCTCGACTGGCATGGTAGTATCAAAATTATGCGATTTTTCAATTGATTTTTGACTCTTAAATATATCTAGTTTTAAGGCGTTAAGTAAAAGGTCTCTTGACCAGCCTTGATTATAACACTCCTCTGCATAAAAAAGCACTTCATCGGTATTTTTAAGCTTGTTTAAAAGGAGCAAGTTATGACCCCACGGCAAAACTGCGACAGCTTGTCGCAGTTTTTGGTTTTCACCTTTATACCGCTCATAAAACTTTTTCATATCCCATAAGTTTCTTGGAGACAAGCCCATATTTGGAAACTCAGTTTTTAAGTCTACAGAAAGTCGGTTTATAATTTCACTACCATACCCATTAACCAACTTCTTTTCAAATAACAATTTTCCGATTTTCCAATACGTATTATGCGTTGCTGTATTAATTTGTTTAGCAACCGTAGTTTTTGCCGTATGAATTTCATGTATTATATTTTTGAGTATAGTATTATAGTCGTTATGCTCTAATTCATTTTTCTGTGTCATTGGGCTTCCTTGTTGTTTTTGTGCCTGTATCTTTAAGATTTGGCAATTTTACATTTTTCTTTGCTATCCAACCCTTCTTTTTTTCTTTTACCTTTTTATCTTCATACACTACTTCATAATAATAAGGTTTCTCTCGAACTACAATTACTTCTTGATTAATATCAATATTATACACTATAAGTGCAGTAGTATTAGGTTTTTGACGAATATTTGCATTGTTTTCCGTAAGACCTGTATAAATGGAAGATGCCATAAAACCTAGAAGGATAACTAAAATAATATTTTGCAATACCCAAGCAATTACAGGATTCTTTTCTTTCCATTTTTCAACCATTTCGGCAAACTTTTGTTGCCAGTTTTTATCGTCAAATGTAATTAACTTAAAATCATTTTCAACTTCGATTTTTTCTTCATCAGTCAAGGCATGAAGATTTTCTTTTTCAACAGCTTCATCTGATTGAAATTCTTCATAAATCTGATCATAGGAATTAAATACATATTTAGGTAAAGTAGAGCTCCAAGCAGTATCAATAGGCGATACAAATGCTTGAGTTATTTTTGTGAAGCCATCAATTCCAAGAGCAGAAGTCTTGGAGGCTTTATCGATTGTATTTAATACATTTGAATATATTGCAGGAGTAAAAGTTTTTGCAAGCTTTTCCGAATAATTTTCAAATACTTTATTAAATATACTATTTCGCTCAAAGCTCTCAATGCCTAATGTAGTTGCCTTTAATAGCTTATCAGACTGGTCTTGCATTAATCTGCCGAGTCCAACAGGCAATTCACTTGACAAATGAGTAATCTTTTGGATTTCATTAAAAGTAGTTCCTGAAATAACAGAAGAAGCTTCTTTAGCTAAATCAGTTATTGTTTTTGCAGAGCCACTTATAATTCTGCCTACCTCATCTGATAGAAAAAAGTTTTGAAAATCATTATTCATTGGGCTTCCTTTTTCTGCTTTGCAATTCTACTGTACATCTTTTGCTTTCCTGTGTTCATCCTGTTATTCATACTTACATCATACACTTGAAAATTAATATTTGGATCTTCAAAAATACCATTAAAAAAATCACCGATAGATTCTGTATTTGTTACAACCTTTTTAGGCAAGCCATTAAAATTATAAATTGTTTTATCCATTATGCCTGTATCAGTAATAAATACTTTTGTTTTTTCTTTAGAATCTTTGTGCCAATAAATAAGCACAAAATTTACACCATCTGATAGAACCTCATTGTCAAAGAAATTGCATATTGAACCCACAGTTTGCAGTGACTTTTTATTTCTAATTTTACCTCTATACTTTACATATATTGGTTTTTCAAAACAATCTAATATAAAATAGGTATCACAAAATGAGTGCATACTTGTACTAATTGCAGAGTATTTATTGCCTGAAATATTATAAGTCTTTAAAGGCTCTAATAAAAATGGTTCATCAAATTTTTTTATTTTTACTTGATATTTATTATCAAAAACTGCAATGATTTCTTGTATATTTTTAGGAGACATAGTTTTGTTTATAATAGTGAAATTGAATGAGTAACCAAAAAACATCGATGATGATGGGCTAAGAGAAGTTACTTTAATTTTTTTTGAAAAATGATACAGCCAAAAAGCATATGCTGTCAAAATGAACACACCTAAACTGCCTAGAATTGAAGCAATAGATTCTATTATGTTTAACCAATTAGTATTTACCGTATTAGTCATTTGTTTTACCTTTATATTTAACCTGTAAATGTTTCAGCTTTCTCTTCACTAATTTTAACGCATGTGAATAAACATGAATTCTATATTTTGTTCCTAACGAAATTTGTTCGCCAGTAGGGACATACAGTATATTATGCCATTTAGGTTCTAAAGGATGCAACATATCAAAGTCAAAAACAACATATTTTGCTTTGTTATCACAATCAAGTACATATTCACAATCATGCAAAGATAAACTTTGTACTGCCTTTTTTACATCAAAAAAAGAGCTAATATAAGGAAACAAAAAATACATTGCGAAAACAACAATAATTGTACAACCAAATATGAATAGTCTCAACCGCCAATCTTCATTAAAGTTCAAAAAATAATCTAGTCCAAGCCATATCACCCCACTGATAAAAAGCAAGACATAAAACACGTGCCCTAGCTGAAAACTTGCTGTTTTTTTTGTTTTGTTTATCAAAAAAACAAAAATACTTATACCTACACCACTAAAAAGCCAGTCTTTATTTTCAAGTATCCAATCCATAGCTTACACCAACTTCATTTCAATTTCTTTATCGCGTAAAATGTAGTGTGCGTTGCTAAGTGCTGAGTCGTCCTTAAAACTTTGCTCGGCACAGATTATTTTCTTTGGGTTGTGGCTTGCCATTACTTCAATGTCTTCTGATGTTATGTTTTCTGCAAAGCAAATGAGTAATTGCATCTCGCCAACAACATACACAACTTTTTGATTTATTTCGATATACGATACAGGCGTTTCAAGTGTTACGCCCATTTTGAGCATGACTTCATACACTACATCCATTGCTGTTCTGTCGCCTTTTATGCTGTTTACCATGTCATTTAGGCGCTCTGTAAATAAATCTACATTATTGTTTTCGATTGGCGTTGCGTCCCATTCACGTATATTTGAAGTGTCTAGCTTGAAAACTTTAAAGCCTATGTCTAGGGTGTAGTTGCTAGTGGTTAGTTTGTAGTTGTCAGTGTTTTTATCAGTGCATTGAGCATTTTCCCCACTTCCTCCAGTAGACTCATCACTTGCAATATGTCCGCTTCCTGTATGTAGCCCACTTTCACACTGAGCAGAAGCTGTGTTTCCAGTTCCGATTTCGACCCTCTCGCTATGCTCAGAAAGTGAATGAATTCCTTTGTCGAGTTGCGAGATTGCCCCTCCGCTATGTTGGATGGAATTGATACTGCAGCTCTCCGCATCTGATCTGAAAGAGCATACACTTCTTCTTTCGGAAGTTTCTTCACAATCAAATAAATTAGCTTGGCTACTTCCATTGCCTTTTGCCATACAATCATCTCTTGGTAACTCTTTACTGCCACACTTTACCTCCCCATCACTAGCCACTAACAACTCGCCACTAGTCACTAACTTACTACCTGCTCTTCGTATTCGCTCTTTTCCTATTTCGCAAATATTCTTATAGCCTGCTTTGTAGGCTTCTGATTTTTCATCGGTTACTTCCGGAAGTTGCACACAAATAAATTTGCGATTACCTCCATCTTCTTTATTTAATTGCATAACGGCATGTGCTGTTGTAGCAGAACCAGAGAAAAAGTCGAGGATTATATCGCTTTCAGTTAGCGTTGTTGAAGTAGTAGCTTTTATAAAGTATTTTAAGAGTGCTATAGGTTTTGGAAAACCAAAAACTTTGTTTTCAAATAATTCAGTTATTTCTTTTGTTCCATCCTGTGTCATTCCTAAGTTTTCAGGTAATTTTGTACTTACTGGGATAAATCCAAACTTGTCACCAGCTTTTTTAATATCATCTTCCTTAAAATATCTAAAAGCAGGCTTAGAAATATTTAAAAAATCATAATCATCAGGAAAAACAATTCTGTTCTCAGAGTAATATTTCTCAAAAGTATCTTTTGTTATTGCCCACGTTCTATTTGGGTTAGCTGGATATTCTTTACCCGTTTTTGGATTTTTCATTGTAAAGAAACTATTTGGTCTTTCATTTGCACTTGTCTGCTTTGTTAAATCATGTATACGCCACGGTCTATTTGGTAAATCATCGCTTTCAAAATACTTTCGAGTGCCACCCTCCAAACAAGCTATAAAATCATTAGTTTTTCCGTAACTAAGCAACCACTCATAATCTTGAGATATTCCAAAAGGGACATCGGATTTTGCTGTTCGTTTTCTCCAAGGGATTTGTGCAACAAAATTCTCCTCACCAAAAACTTCATCGCATACTTTTCGTAAATTGTGCACTTCATTATCATCAATTGAAATAAAAATAACGCCGTCATCACGCAAAAGGTTGCTTGCAAGGCGCAAGCGAGGGTACATCATGTTAAGCCAATTAGTGTGGTAGCGCCCCATAGTTTCGGGGTTCGATTTGGTTGTTTGACTCGTTATTTCTTTGTAGCGTGCCATTGGGTCTTTAAAATCGTCTTCGTATACAAAGTCGTTCCCCGTGTTGTATGGCGGGTCGATGTAAATCATCTTAACCTTGCCATAATAGGCAGTTTGAAGAAGCTTTAATACTTCTAGGTTGTCGCCTTCTATGTAGAGATTTTCTGTTTCGTCAAAGTTTACGCTTTCATCTTTACACGGGCGAAGCGTTCCGCTTGAGCGTTTTTGAGCAAGGCGCAAGCTTTCTTGTTTGCCCTTCCATTCAAATTTGTATTTTTCAAAGTCGTTATCTATGTAATTTCCACAAAGTGAAAGAAGTTTATCTATGTCGAGCATTCCTTCTGTAAAACATTCGGGGAACACCGCTTTAAGTTTTTGTTTATTTTCTTGCTCTAAGTCGAGTGTAAGCCCATCAATTTTGTCTGCCATTGTGTGATTCCTCCTCTTTTGAAACCATTGTAACAACTTACGGTATAGATTATAGCATAATTTTTGAGAGAATTAAAGGGTTTAATTACGAAGAAAAAACTAATTAAAAAAGTTCTTTTACTTACCCATCCAACACCTCTTTACAACACAAAAAAACTAAATTTAAGTAATGTGTTTATGTGTTGTTTTAACCATATTCTGCCATTTCCCCGTGCCCCTAAAATTGGCACCGAAAAAAGGAAAAACTAAAGAAAGAGGTTATTTTAGTGCTTATTGTGTTTCGTAAAATGCTCATTTTACAAAGAACATAGTTTCAATTCCTTTTTCAAAAATTCCTTGATATATGG
>CAYJJW010000133.1:0-5826 GCA_964370555.1 uncultured Treponemataceae bacterium
CCATCCATTTCATTTCCTAAGCACCATAGCTTTATATCATGCGGATTTTTATAACCGTGAGAAATGCGCAAATCACTCCAATAAGAACCTGACGGATGATTACAATATTCTACAATATTTCTTGCAGCATCAACGCCCCTTGTACCTAAATTAATTGCTAGCATAACTTCAGTATCTACTGCATTTGCCCAATCAATAAATTCATTAAGACCAAATTCATTTGTTTCTAAGCTTCTCCATGCTAATTCTAAACGTTTTGGTCTTTTTTCTTTAGGCCCAACACTATCCTCCCAGTTGTATCCAGAAACAAAATTTCCACCAGGATATCTCACTATTGGCACATTTATTTCTTTTATCATAGAAAGAACGTCAGTTCTAAATCCAAAAGTATCACTTGATGTATGCCCTGGTTGATATATCCCCTCGTAAACAGCGCGTCCAAGATGCTCAATAAATGAACCATATAAGCGCTTATCAACATTTGCTTTTGTTAAACTTTTATTAACAATCATTTTAGCTTTCATATCTACCTCCTAATAAGTGTACGTTAACGCAAATTACTTGTGTACGTACACGCTTTATATTTAGATTATCACATGGTTTTTGTTATTTGTCAAGCAAAAATTCATGAAAATTGTTATTTCTGAAGAAAATATCTGTTTTTGCCCTTGCTTTTTCAACTATATGCGTGTAAAATTAACACAAGGAGTGTACGTACACCTACAAGGAAACACTATGACCATAACAGAAATTGCAAAACAAGCAGGAGTCTCTATTGGAACCGTTGATCGCGTCATTCACAACAGAGGAAGGGTTTCCCCTGTTACACGCGAAAAAATTGAACGTCTCATTGCAGAATATGGATACAAGCCAAACCCTCTTGCTCAACATTTGAAGAACAACAAAGAATATACTATTGGAGTTTTAATACCCCTACTGCACAGTGAAAATGCCTACTGGCAATCGTTATTTGAAGGAATAGAAAAAGCAGAAAAAGAACTTGCAGCTTTTTCAGTACGTATAATCTACTATGAGTTTGACAGAACAATTCAAGGAAGCTGTCTTAAAGCTGGGTATAAATTACTTGAAAATACTATTGATGCACTCATTGTAGCACCTGTAGTACCAGATGAAGTCTATGAAATACTAAACAAAGCAGGAAGTATTCCATATGTATTTATTGACTCACCACTTCCACATGCAAAGCCATTAGTTACTGTGGCACAAAATCCATTTAAGGCAGGCTACTGCGCTGCACGTGTTATGAATGTATTAAAGCCATCAGGTAGAAATTTTGTTTGCGTACAAATGCATCAAAGTGCTTATAACCTTACAGAACGCTCAAGAGGCTTTTCTGCTTTTTTTGCTAGAAATCCAAACAGTGAAGTTCACCAAAAAATATGGACATGGTCAGGCAATAATCAAGAGTTTTATGATTATATGGACTCTATTTTTTTAGAAATACCTTCAATAGACGGTATTTTCATCCCTAATGATTCAGTGTATAAACTCAGTGAATATCTTGAAATAAAAAAAATAAAAAAGGACTTTGCAATAATTGGCTTCGATCTACAAAAAAATAATGTGCAATGCTTGTTAAACGGTTCAATCGACATGCTTATTTCTCAGCAGCAAAGTTTTCAAGGATACAGGGCAGTGCAAGAAATATATAAAAGTATTTTGCTAAAACAAACAATCGAAAATGCAATTGACATAAATATAGAAATCTACTTCAAAGAAAATCTCCCTGAATTTATAATGGGATAAAAAAAGGTAAACATATGTACAAAGAACTAAAAGAAGAATCTTGGCTTGCAAACATGGAGATCCCAAAGCGCAACCTTGCTATATACACTTGGGGGAATGTGTCTGCATTTAATAAAGACAAAGCAATTTTTGCCATAAAACCATCAGGTGTTCCATACAGTGATTTAAAAGCAGAACAAATGGTTATTGTAGATTTAGAAGGAAACATTGTAGAAGGAAATCTAAATCCTTCCTCAGACACACCAACCCACCTTGAACTATATAAATGGTTTGCAAGTACAAATAAAAATGTTAATGGCATTACCCATACGCATTCGCCAACTGCTACTTCATGGGCTCAGAGCTGCAAATCGATTCCAATATTTGGGACAACTCATGCAGATCATGGTTTTTATCCAATACCCTGCACGCAACTACTTTCAAAAGAAGCGGTAGAAACAAATTATGAAAAGGAAACAGGCTCACTTATTATAGATACATTGATCGATCCAAGTAAAGCATATTCAATTCCCGAAACCATTTCAAAAACATCCCAAGGCTCAACTTTTCAAGGGTCCTTAAACCCGGAAGAATGCCAAATGATTTTAGTGGGTGGCCATGGCCCATTTACATGGGGAGCTAATGCAACAAAATCTGTTTACAATGCATGTGTACTTGAAGAAGTTGCAAAAATGAGTTTAATGACACTTTCAATAAATTCTACCGTTGAGTCACTTCCCGATTATATTATTGACAAGCATTATCAACGAAAACATGGTGAAAATGCGTACTACGGGCAGAAGTAAAAAAAAAGCATGTGTTCAATTAACTGAATACATGCTTTTTTGGTAAAAATAACATTACGCCAAAGAACCTTTGCTTCTTTCTGCTCGTATTGCAATAATTCTTTGTGCAATGATAAACACACACAATATTGATGCAATACTTACTTTCGTCCACCATGTGTTAAGGTTTTCAAAAATAATGATGGTTTGTATTACTCCTTGAATAAGTACCCCAAACATTGCACCTATAACACCACCAACACCACCTGTTAAGAGCGTCCCTCCAATAACGGAAGAAGATATTGCATCAAGCTCCAACCCCATGTTTTGAAGTGGATACCCAGCAAGTGTATAGAAGCTAAATATTACGCCCCCAAGAGATGCGCAAAAGCCGCTTATTGAATATACAAGTACTTTTGTTCGCGCAACAGGCAGCCCCATAAGAAATGCACTTTGAGCATTTCCGCCGACAGCATACACCGACCGTCCAAAGCGTGTGTTTGTCAAAATATAATATGCTACACCAACGACAAGTAATGCAATAAAAACATAATAGTATAATCTTGCCTTTCCTATTAACAATGCCCCAAGTGCCATTGTTTTGTAAAAAGTATTTTCAATTGCAATCGACTGAGTTGTAACAACTGAACACAATCCTCTAAAAAAGAACATACCTGCAAGTGTTACAATAAATGGCTGAATATTAAACCTTTGAATTAAATATCCAAGCAAAGAACCTGATAAAAACCCAATTAATAGAACAAGTGGAATAACTACTCCCGCAGACCAGCCCTTATCAAGTAGAAATGCCGAAAGCACACAGGTAAAGGCTAATTGTGAACTAACAGAAATATCAATTCCCCCTGTTAAAAGCACAAAGGTTACACCAACCGATACAATAATCAGATATGCATTATCATTAAAAAAGTTCAAGAAAATTCTTAATGAAAGAAAATTATTATAGCGTGCCCCTCCAATGAGAAAGAGTATAAAAAAGAGCGTTATAGTAATAAGAGGCCCAATATTTGATGAAAAAAAGGTTGCATATTTTTTATTTATCATTTTGAAAATCCTTTTTTTGTATTTTTTATAAAGTGTTGCATTGTAACTTTAAACTCCGATGATTGAATTAAACAAATAAATACAACTATTAAAGCTTTAACAACTAATGTTGTCTCAGGTGGAACACCAATTGCATATACCGAAGTAGTTATACTTTGGATTATTATTGCTCCGATAACACTGGATACAAGAGAAAACTTCCCTCCTGCAATAAAAGTACCACCAATTGCAACAGCTAAAATTGCATCCATTTCAATTAGAAGCCCTGCATTATTTGCATCGGCACCTTTAATCCCGGCACTTTCTATAAGGCCGGCCATACCTGCCATAAACCCTGATAATCCGTAAATCGCAATTTTTAATTTGCTTACCGGAATACCAATAAGTCGAGAAGCAACAGCATTACTACCTGTAGCTTCAACAAAAAGCCCAAAAGCTGTTTTGCGTGTAAACACTGCAAGTACAATTAAAAAACCCAATGAAATTAATAAAGGCATTGGAAGTCCAAAAACATACCCACCATTAAGTAAATAATATGAATCTGAATTAATTGTAATAATTTTTCCATCAGTAATTAGTTGTGCAATACCTCTACCTGCAACCATCAAAATCATTGTTGCAATAATAGGCTGTATTTTTACAACTGCCACCAAAAATCCATTCCATACACCACAAATAGTTGAAATTAAAAGTGCAAACAATATCGCCAGAGGTACACTTCCTCCAAAAACCGGTAGAACTTGTTCGCTTACAATTCCACATGCAATTGCAGCAGATATTGCCATTACTGAACCAACAGAAATATCGGTTCCTCCGGTTGCAAGCACCATTGTCATTCCAAGTGCTAATAATATAAGCTTACTTCCATTACGGAAAATATCTATAATCCGCCCATAAAAGTGACCATCAACCATAGTTATTTTAAAGAAATCCCAAGAAAAGAATAAACCATTTGCAAGAAGAATTACTATAAAAATTATTGTGGGATAAAACCACATTTGCTTTTTTAATGAATTAAGACTCATTTGATACCCCTGCAATATATTTCATAATTGTATGTTCATTTATATGATCATTTTCAAGCTCAGCAACTTGCTTTTTGTCTTTCAGAACAACTATTCGAGAACAACAACGAAGCATTTCATCTATTTCTGAGGAAATAAATATTACTGACATTCCCTTTTTTGCTGTTTCAACAACTATTTTTTGAATCTCGACCTTAGCTCCAATATCAATACCTCTCGTTGGCTCATCAAGCATTAGCAACACCGGATTTGAAGCAAGCCATCTAGCAAGAATAACTTTTTGTTGATTTCCTCCGGAGAGATTTTTAATAAACTGAGAAGAAGATGCTGCTTTAATAGCAAATTTTTGCATATATTCCTCTGCTATTTTATCAATTTCTTTTTGACTTATTGGCTTAAACATTCCAACTTTTGCCTGTAATGCAAGTGCAATGTTTTCTCTAACAGAAAGATTTCCAATAATACCTTCAACCTTTCGCTCTTCGGGACAAAAAGCAAAACCATTACGAATAGCTTCTAAGCAATTTGGAATACGCATAGTCTTATTATTAAGCTTTATACATCCTGATACTGCTTTATCCGCACCAAAAAGCATGCGTGCAATTTCACTCCTACCTGAACCTAACAAACCTGAGAAACCAAGAACTTCCCCCTTGTATATTTTCAAGTCAACATTACTAATATATCCTGTACTTAATTTTTCTGTTTCAACAAGAATATTTTCATTTTCTTCCTTTTTAGTATTTGTATGCACGACACTACCCAAGTCAGAATAATCTTTACCTATCATTTTTCCGACCAGTTCAACATGAGGGAGTTCTGAAGTATTATATGTTCCCACATATTCTCCATTTCGCAAAACAGTTATGCTATCGGCAACTTCATATACTTGTTCTAAGAAATGTGTTACGAAAATAATACCTACACCTTCTTTTTTAAGCATCTCCATTGTTTCAAAAAGCTTTTTTGTTTCTACAACTGTAAGACTGGAAGTAGGTTCATCAAGTATAAGAATATCGGCCTTAATATCTACAGCCCTAGCTATTGCAACCATTTGTTGTATTGCAACAGAATATCTGTCTAGTTTTTTTCGGACATCTATTTCAATGCCGAATTTTTGCAGTAACTTTTCTGTATTTTCATACATTGTAGCCCAATCTATTCGCCCCGATTTTTTCATCGGTTCTCGCCCAATATATAGATTTTCT
>CAYJJW010000134.1:0-5811 GCA_964370555.1 uncultured Treponemataceae bacterium
CAGAAAATATACATGCAGATCCTTTTTATGAAGATACTAATGGAGGTGGACTTTATTTAGCAAACTCAACAGTTACATTAGAAAATTGTATAATAAATGAAAACTTTTCTGGCGGGAAAGATCATCATATTGGTATACACTCTGAAATGTTTGTTGGAGGAGGGGGAGGAGTTTTTGTTGATGAAACTAGCAATTTGACTATTAGTGGAGGTTCTTTTTATAAGAATTCGGCCACGTACAATGGTGGTGCTTTAAGTGTAATCGGTGAATGTTCAATAAATAATGTGACATTCGGAGGGGAAACAGCTGACTTTAAGAATATTGCACTTGCAGGAAATGGAGGTGCAATGTATATTTTTGAACTCGAAAACAGTAGTGGAATAGTTGATATTCAAAGTTCTACTATTTCGTATAATGAAGCTCAAAAAACAGACTATCATGGTGGTGATGGAGGAGGTATATTTTCTGCAGGAAATCTTTCATTAAATAATGTTATCATAAAAAATAATAAAGCTGTAAACGGTGCAGGAATTTTTACAGGTTATAAGATTACAGATACTGGAAGTACCATAACAAATAACATAGCTACTGAAGATGGGGGAGGGATATATCTTGACTATTATGTTTTTTCTGACACAATCAAGCTTACTGCAACTGAGATTTCTGGTAATGAAGCTTCTTTAGGGGGTGGACTATACATCTATGAAGAAGGTCTTATATTAGATGATGTAACAGTGTCTAATAATAAAGCCACATCAGGAGCTGGAGTTTATATTAAGATTGGTGAAGCAAAAGAGTTCACTGTTACATCTTCTACAATAAACAAAAATATTGCAACCAGTTATGGTGGAGGGGTTTTTCTTGCAGACAGCGGCTCTTTTGTTGTTAATAATAGTATTATATCTGAAAATAAAGCTAAAGAAGGGGCTGGAATATGTGCTCCTGATATAGGTTCTGTTTCTGAACCTTCTGTTTCAATTGAAAATTCTCAAGTATTAAAAAATGAGGCAACTGCTTCAGGCGGTGGAATTTATCTTCGCGATGAAAGTTCTTTTAGTATGATTTCCTCCGAAGTTTCCAACAATATTGCTGCTTCATATGGTGGTGGAATATATTTTAGAAATGAAAATTATGATTTTATTTTGTCAGACGGTAATACTATTGCTGGTAATAAAGCGGCAAAAGGAGGTGGCTTTTTTGGTATCGTTTTTGTTCAAGGTGGCATAATTGAAAATAACCAAGCTACAGAAGCTGGAGGTGGCTTATATATCTTGAGTGACCGTTATGCTGGACCAGAAATTAGTGGTGGTATAATTCGCAATAATTATTCCTCATTGGGAGGAGGAATATATACAAGTGGCAAATTAAATTTTTCAGGAAATCCTGTAATCTGGGAAAACTATGTAGCACCAGATTCTTCAAGAAGGAACAATATTACGTATAAAAAAGACTTACATTATAAGGAAGATTGTATTTATGTAAGTGGCTTATTTACAGAAGGTGCAATAATTGGGATTACTCCTGTTTTTCCTTTCGATAGTGATATGTTTATTGTTGAATACTATGACCACCCAATAGTAGCAGATTGGGATAATGTACTTGAACATATTAGGCCTGATGACGATACAGTATATAGTTTTTCCATCAATAGTGAAGGAAAAGGAATTGAAGCTACAGTACTCTAATGATATATGAGAAGACTTATAATATTCGTTTTGTTAGGTATGGAAAAAATGAAACCTCTTATTATGAGGTGACATACCTACTTACTCCTTAAAACTCCCTTCGTTTAATGCGTGGGTGAAAAGTATAAAATCTAAAAAAGAGTTCAGCATGAGTGTTGAACTCTTTTTCTTATACTAACAAAAAAATTAAAAACACTGGACATTTTATATTTTGATAGCTATACTATTAAAGAGGTGCAAATTTGTGAAAAAATTATATTGGCGAATATTTGCAATTATTATATTTTTAGTTTGGTGTATGGTTTTAATCACTAATAACTACCAAGAAGTACTCAAAAACTCATCACCTGTAGAAGTACTAAAAGTTAATATCATTTATGGAATTCCAGCAATTTTGTTTGCAATTCTGATGTTTTATCCAAGAAAATTTATTATCTATGCATTTGTATGTGCTTTCTTAGGGCTGGAAAACATAGTGGAAGGAGCAGGTACAAACGGGATTTTAATGTATTTGCTAGGATGTGGCTTTTTTTATAGAATTGGATTTCTTTTTAAAAACAAAGCAATAATAGTGGTTTTTTGCCTATTGCCTCTTATTGCTTTTGCTACACAGCTCAGACTAGGAACGGTTGTAGTTTTGTCTTCCTTTTTAGACATAGTTTTTGTTTGTGCTTTTTTTGTCTTAGGGTTTGCAATACTAAAAGAAACAATCTTGCAAAATATTAATTTAAAGGCAGATTCTTCTAGTCAAGAAAAGAGAAACCTTTCTGTACTCACATCTGAAGAACTTGTTATAGTCTTGGCCGTATTAGAAAACAAAACCTTTGCTTCAATTGGAAATGAAATACATAAAAGTGAAAGTGCGGTAAAGCAATACATGGTGGGAATATATAAAAAGCTCGATATTGAAAGTAAAAAAGAACTTTTAGATCTTCAAAAAAACGATTTATTAAACTTTCCTGAATAATCTAATTTTTTTTAATGGTTTTGCTACGGAACACTAGTAACTAGTACCTCGTAATTACTCATTATCTTATGCTGCTATACTAAACAATGCTCCTGCACCACTTGCAGTCGCGCCAGATAATGCATAAGGATTAGATTGTGCAATATTAACTGTGTTTTTTATTTGGTTTTGATAATCTTTTATGAGGGCATCAACTTGAGCATCACTTATTTCTGTGTTATTTTTGGTAACAGTAGGAGTTTGCTTCATGTCAATTAAACGATCAATAAGGGTATTAAGTATTTTTATTTTACTTATGTTTACACCACCGCTCGGACTGTCTGATGCAACACCCCGTACATGCTCAAATTGAGTGTAGCCAACCATAGCAGGGCTTACAGGCACATAAAGCTTTCCCCCAGAGGAAAAAGACATCGATTGAGCCGATCCTACCCCATAGTTTGCATGTGCTATTCCACTGATATTTCCCACACCCGAAATCATTGTATAAACCCCAATATTAAATATTTGCATAAAATGCTTACATTTTAAATATCGGTTTTTAATTTTTTTACTTTAGAGTGAAGGGGTGTAAATTATAGTTAGTTATTGTGAAAATCTATACCATTCAGATAAACGCTCTTCAATAGTTTGAACAGTTTGTGTTGTATCAGTATTTGTTGCATCTAAAAGATATGGAATAATAATGGCATCCTTAATATCACTCCAGTTGGCAGGAAGCCTATTTGGCGCAGTTAAAGATTCTGCAGAAGGTAAGTTTCCCCATAGCATTGGATATAAAACAGGGAAGGTTCTTTCATTTACACTTCGTATGGACGAAAACCCCCCTGCTATTCCAAAGGTATTCGTGTAGAGATTCATACTGTCATACCAGTTGAGAATGGTGTGCTGGTTTTCTTCATTCATAAACCAAATAATAAATTGCTCTGCATCAGCTAAATTTTTTGTGTGCTTGTATATCCCCATTGACAACATATCGTCATGAATAGCTATTTTGTTGTCTTTGTGAACCCATCTAAAATAAATACCCTCTAGTTTTTCTGTTGGAGTTATAAATAGTTCATCACTAGGCATAAACGCAAATAAAGAGTTATTATCAGTTACATTTTTTAATGTTGGATTTGATAGATATTTAAATTGATACTCAGTTTCGGCAAGTGTTGAGGTGTTTGTTGAAGTTGTCCAATCTTTAAAAAAGGAAACTGTTTCTGCTGTTTTTTTATCATCCCAGATAAAAGAATCTGAATCCCTTTTGTTTTCCATAAAATTTGCATTATTTAGTTTTGCAATTTCATAAATAAAATCAGGAGTCCACGAGGGAGCAAATCCCATCGATGTATATATTTCTTCATCAATAGTATTAAAGCTTGCGGCTATTTCTTTAATCTGAGAGGAACTAAGCATGTTGTTTTCAGGAATGACAGAGCCGTTTTCTTGTGAAAAAATAATAGTTGATAGATTAAAACTAATGGGTAATAGATATTGTTGACTTCCTATTTTTCCGTATTGTAAAAGTTGTGGGTAAAACTGCGTTGTGTTAATAAGTTGATCATCAAAAAAATAATCTATTGGTAAAAAATTTTGTTGTGTGCTAGAATTTTTTAGTAAAGAGCCAATAATAATGTCAGGGATATCTTCATCTCTTGTTGGCGGGAAAGACTCTGCAGGATTTTCTTTGTATACAACTACTGCTCTAGCGCCTTCACTGGTGAGATTAAATAATTCAACATATGCAACAATTTCACTCTTGTTTGTCCAAATAATTATTGGATCTTGGAATTTTTCACTGCAAGATGTAGCGAAAAATCCAAGAATAACAAGAACAAGAAAAACGACGCGTTTAGTCACGCACCATTTCCTCTGCTACAGCGTAGACTTTTTCATATACAGTAGTAATTAAATCGTTATCAATGCTAGAAAAAGCAATACGAATAGTACAATCGTTAATGGCAATTATTCCCATTCCGTGTTCTGAAAGTAACTTTTGTCGTAAACTTTCAGCACTAATATTTTTACAGTGTAAACTCATAAAATATCCTGAGTTAAAAGGAAGTGGTTCTAAAACAGGATGATTTTCTTTGGTTTGTAAAAATGTGCGTACAGTTTGATATCGTTCTTCAAGAACTTTATAAAATGCTTCTTTTTCTGCCTTAACATTTGGATTTGATAATACTTTTTTCATGATTGATTGTGAAGGAGTTGCAACACATGAAACAGAAGAGCGAATAGTACCCATGAGTTTTTGAATTAATGCATCGTATTGCTCTTGTGTTAAACCCTTAGCAGCAAAAGTTAAAAATCCAGCTCTAAAGCCCCAAACGTAATCTTCTTTTGTTGGCCCATCAATTTTTACCGCTATTACATTTTCATGAATATCCGCTAAAAAGGTAAATAAAGACTGTGGTTCAATATTGTTTTCATAGTTTAATCCAAAGTATGCATCATCAGACCAAACCATGATTTTTGTACCTTGTTCTGCAATAGTTTTTATTACTTCACAAATTTTTTGTACTTCATCACTCGTTGGAGAATATCCAGAAGGATTTTGAGGGAAATTTAAAATAACTTTAATAATTCCTTTTTTTGCTTCATTTTGCATTGCAGCCTTAAAAGACTCTATGTCAAATCCGCCATTAGAAAACATAGAAAATTGCGTAAAGGTAGCATTTCTTCTTGCTTGAACAATGAGCGGGTAATTATCCCATGAGGGATCCGCAGCAAGTAAGGTATCGTTTTCAGATAAAAATAAATCACAAAGATATGAAATACCTGCGGTAAGCCCGGGTACTACAACAGGGAGTGAAAATGTTTTGTTTTCTAAACCAGGATTTTTTTCAATGAGAGATTTTTTCCATAATTCTCTAAGTTCTAAATCTCCTGCGGTAGGAGCATATGCCACTGCTTCTGCAGAGCTTAGATTGGGTAGCTCTTTTTGTACTGAAGGTAAAATAATTGGCTTTTTTTCTATACAACTCATACCAATTGTTGCATTTGCCGTGTTTCCCATCTTTTTTGCTTCTACACTTTGTGCTATAATACCTTTAGGAAAGTAAATACGTTTTCCAAAGTCAGAGAGCATTGATTCAATAATTGTTCCGTTAAGAGAGGTGTTTAAACCTTGTGCTAATTCGTGTATCATGATATGTTATAATACAATGA
>CAYJJW010000135.1:0-5750 GCA_964370555.1 uncultured Treponemataceae bacterium
CCATGTTGCAACAGGAAGTTCATTTACAATATTTTTTATACTCATATACTTCCCCCTTACCCTATGGTTCCATTCATCTCAAGGTGAATTAAGTTATTCATTTCAACGGCGTATTCTAACGGAAGCTGCTTTGCAATTGGTTCAGCAAATCCACCAACAACCATTGCCTTTGCATCTTCTTCTTTTATTCCCCGGCTCATTAGGTAAAAAATAACCTCATCGCTAATTTGTCCAATTTTTGCTTCGTGTCCTACGCTCACGTCATCACAGTGAATGTTTAATACTGGCACTGTATCGCTTCTTGAATTACTGTCAAGCATTAACGATTCACAAGAAGTTGATGACTTAGACTTAGAAGCTTTTGCACTTACACTTACTTCACTTCTAAAAGTAGAAGCTCCGCCATCTCTCGAAATTGATTTTGCAAAAAGATGCGATGAAGTGTTTGGTGCATTATGCACAACCTTAACGCCTGTATCTAAGTTTTGTCCGTTACTTGCAAAAGTAATGCCGGTATATTCCATGCGTGAGTTTTCACCTTGTAATACAGTCATCGGGTAAAGGTATGAGGTATGTGATCCAAAAGAACCGCTTACCCATTCCATAATACCATCTTTTTTTATTAAAGAACGTTTTGTGTTTAAGTTATACATGTTCTTTGACCAGTTTTCTATTGTAGAATAGCGAAGTCGTGCTCCTTCTTCTACAAAGAGTTCAACACAGCCTGCATGTAAGTTTGTAACATTATGCTTTGGAGCTGAACATCCTTCAATAAAATGAAGTGACGCTCCCTTATCTACAATAATTAATGTATGTTCAAATTGCCCCGCACCTGCAGCATTTAATCTAAAATAAGACTGTAAAGGCACTTCAAGTTGCACTCCAGGTGGAACATATACAAAACTCCCACCCGACCATACTGCGCCGTGAAGAGCTGCAAACTTATGATCTGTAATTGGAACAAGTTTCATAAAGTGCTCTTTTACCTTATCGGCATAAGGGCCATGAAGAGCACTTTCCATATCGGTATACACAACACCTTGTTCTTCAACTTCTTTTTGCACATTGTGATACACAACTTCTGAGTCGTACTGTGCACCTACGCCCGCAAGGCTTGTTTTTTCAGCCTCAGGAATCCCCAATCGCTCAAAAGTATTTTTTATTTCTGAGGGAACTTCTTCCCAGCTTTCTTTCATGCTTGTGTCGGGACGAACATAAGTAACAATATTGTCCATATTGAGCTCGTCCAATGGAGCACCCCAGTTTGGAAGAGGCGTTTCTAAATATTGCTTAAGCGCTTTTAAACGAAACTCTGTCATCCACTCAGGATCATTTTTTTCTTTCGATATCCTTCTTACCACTTCTTCTGTAAGTCCAGAATCTACGGTAAGAGAAGGCTTTATATAATCGATAACGTCATACACACTTCTGTCTATGTCGTCAATAAAAGTTTTTTCGGTATCACTCATACTAAGCCTCAGTTGTTTCTCTTGCAGAAAAACCACGAGCAACAATTTCAAGCCCTAACTCTTTTGTGCCAGTTTGAATAATTTTCCCGTCATCTAAAATATGCACAAAGTCTACAGGTAGTTTTTCAAGAAGTTTTGCATTATGGGTAATAATGATAATACTATTTTCTTCCGTATGATAGGCTTTAATACCTTCAGATACATTTTGAATTGCATCAACATCTAAGCCGGAGTCTGTTTCGTCTAAAAGTGCTAACTTTGGATTAAGCATAAGCATTTGTAAAATTTCTGCTTTCTTTTTTTCGCCACCCGAAAAGCCAACATTTAAGTCTCGGTCAGCGTATGCTTCATCCATATGAAGAACATCCATTTTCGCCTTTAATGCCTTTCTAAATGAAAACACATTTTTCATTTCGCCTGTTACAGCGCCTTGTGCAGAGCGAATAAAGTCGCCAAGTGTTACACCGGGTATTTCTACAGGTGTTTGAAACGAAAGGAAAATTCCCTTTCTGGCTCTTTCATCAGCTTTTGCACTTGTTATATCATCACCGTCAAAAGTTATTGTCCCACTTGTTACATTAAACACAGGATTTCCAACTATAGCAGAAAAAAGGGTCGATTTACCGCGCCCATTTCGCCCCATTATTACGTGAACTTCTCCCTTGTTTACCGTTAAGTTAAGATTTTGTAATATTTTTTTCTCGGCAATTTCTACGCTGAGATTATTAACGTTAAGTAATTCGTTACTCATATATATATTCCTTCGGTTTTTAATACCATAAATTTTGTCTAGGTTAAATATACCATTATTATAAAAATCTTTCAATAAGATGGGTGATTTTGTTACAAATTCTTTATTGTTCTTTATAACTTTTAGTCATAAAACTTTTTATTCTGCCACTTGACAACAGTATATTTTTTAGGATAATATAAAGTAGATTTTACATTATCCTAAAAGGAGAAAGCTATGGCATACATTTCAAGACAATTAGAAAATAAGTTTTTACAAATGAACAAGTTTTTTAAGGTCGTACTTCTTACAGGAGCACGACAAATTGGTAAAACTTCTATGCTAAAACATCTTTCTGGTAAAGCAAAAAGAACCTACGTAACACTCGATGACTTAATGGCAAGAAACCTTGCAAAAACAGATCCTGTACTTTTTTTTCAAATGTATAAACCTCCCATTATAATTGATGAAGTGCAGTATGCCCCTGAGCTTTTTAGTCAAATAAAAATAATGTGTGACAACAGCGACAAAAAAGGGGAATTCTGGCTTACCGGCTCCCAACAATTTTCAATGATGAAAAATGTTAAAGAATCCCTTGCAGGGCGCATAGGCATAATAGATTTATTTAGCTTTTCATACAACGAACTGCACAATATCCATTTTAAAAATACGCTCGACTTTTCACTTGCAACACTTTCTAAAAGACAGAAGCTTGCAAAAAAAAATGATATTCATAAAATATTTAAATATATTTGGACAGGTGGAATGCCAGAGGTTCAAAAAGCCAATGAGTCTATGCGAAACCTTTTTTTTAGCTCGTATGTTGATACCTACTTAATGAAAGATGCATCGGAACTTGGTAGCATTTCAAGCCCCTTAAAGTTTCGCAAATTTCTTGTAGCAGCAGCAGCCCTTATAGGTCAACAAGTAAACTATAAAACACTTGCAGAAGCAAGTGATATTTCTCAACCCACAGCAAAAGAATGGCTTGCACTTCTTGAAAGTATGGGGATTTTGTACTTACTTAAACCCTATGCAAATAATCACCTTAAACGCTTAACTAAAACACCAAAACTGTATTTTAGAGACTCAGGACTTGCAGCCTTTCTCTCTATGTGGCCAACGAAGGAAACATTGATGAATGGCCCCGCAAGTGGTTACTACTTTGAAAACTTTGTTGTAATAGAAATATTAAAAAACTATTCGTATAACAGTGATCTTTTTGATTTATTTTATTACAGAGATTCAAATGCAAAAGAAATAGATCTCATTATAGAATTAAATGGCATACTTCACCCAATAGAAATTAAAAAATCTGCAAATCCCGATAAAAATGAAATTAAAAAATTTGAAACCCTCAGTAAAACAAAAAGGGAAATTAGCTCAGGTGGTATTGTATGTATGACAGAAAATATCGTACCTTTAGATTCTAAACATGCATGTATTCCATGTAATATTGTATAAAACAGCTTTAGGAAAATATAATGTGCACTTTACATTTTCCTAAGTTCTTGGCCGTCTTTGTAAGGCTTCTTTAAGCGTTTTCATATTTACCGTACCATCATCATTCAATATTCCACCTTCTCCATGTAAGGGAGAATCTGCAAAATCTAAATCAAAGGTACGGCGCGCAATATGAATAGGATAATGTGAGTCCGATGAAGTTGTTAAAGGATAGCCAAGGGTATCTATTGGTGTAAAGTGTTGCTTTCCATCAATCCAATCAACAGTGGCAGGAGGAAGCCTCACAACTTCTAAAGCATCCCAGTCACCTTCTGGCACAAACCCCAATTGGCTCGTTAGCGAGAATGAAGACCTATCAATGTGAGCAGGAATCACTAAACCATCAAGCTCGTGCACCCTCTTTGTTAAACTATCAATATCAAGGTCACAAGACACAACAAGGTACTTATCAACTTCACCAATAATATCATCATCAAAGTCGACATACACTTGGTCACCCGTTTTTTCAGGGTTATTCATAATGGGAGGCAAAAGTTCATAAATTTCATCGCTAAAAGCAAGAGCAACTTCAAGAGAAGAAAACAAACAAACAACATGAATTTCTTCCATTGTTTGAGCTTCCATTCCAAAAAGCGGCACAATGCCTTCTTCCCTACAATGATAATCGAAGGCAACACAATTTAGAGAAGTATTATGGTCTGTAAGAGCTGCAATTTGCACTCCTTTTTCTTTAAGGCCTTTTACAATTGTAGCGGGAGACATAAAAAGATCCCCACAAGGAGAAAGACAAGAATGGATATGGAAATCAGCTTTCCAACAAGGCATAGAGCTTCCCAGATAATGTAAATTGATTTTCTTTTGTTACAAAAAGTGCAACACCTTCATCCTTTGCTGATTCTATCATATCATCAGGAACAGGGCGGTTATTGCAAATAAAAATTGCAGGGGAATCTTTAAGTGTTGCAACAGCAAGGGTATTTTTATGTGCCTGAATGGTAATAATTACACATTCATCTTCGCCATAGCCCATAACATCACTCAACAAGTCACCGGTGTAGGCTGTGTGTATATCAACATCATTATAATCATCAAAAACAGCTTTTAAATCAAGACTTGTAACTATTTCAGAAAGTTTCATTATTGCGCTCCTTCGTCTTTACCATTCAAATAAAAGGTTGCATGAACAGAAGTCCCCTTTCCTACTTCAGATTCAATAACAAATTCATCTGAAACGCGCTTTGTATTTGGAATCCCCATACCGGCACCAAATCCAAAAGAACGCACCTTTTCAGTTGCAGTTGAAAATCCTTCAGTAAGTGCTTTTTCAATATCGGGAATACCAGGTCCAATATCCATAGCTTCTATAACAAGCTTATTGCCGGTAATATAGTAGCGCATAATTCCACCATCAGAATGAACAACTTGGTTTATTTCTAGCTCATAACTTGCAATGCCGGCACGTCTTGCAATGGCCGGGTCAACATTCATAGAACGTAATGTTTTTTTCATTTCTGTAGAGGCAAGCCCCGCAGTTTCAAAATTAAAAGGTTCTGTTTTAAATTCCATTACACGATGAGGCTCTTGTTTTAAGGCCTCCTGGGCACTTTTTTCAAGGCGTTCAACTTCAGAGTTCATGGCAACCAAAAGAGCTGCAATAACATCCGAAGTTGTAACAATACCAACAAGCTTATTTTTACTATTCAAAACAGGAAAGCGCCCAAATTTATACTTATTAAAATAGGTTACGGCAAAAGAAATTGGCATATTTTCTTGGAGTACAATAGTATTTCGAGTCATGTGCTCTTCGCAAGGCTCATCAATGGTTCCCTTGTCAAAAGCATTTACAATATCATCCATAGAAACAATACCTGCAAGCTTTTTGTTAATAAGCACAGGAACACCAGTCACTCGTTTTTCTTTCATTAACAACTGAACTTCACGCATGGTCATTGTAGGAGGCACAGAAATAATATCTGTTGCCATTACATCTTTCATTTTAAGTTTAAATAATAATTCAATAACCGCCTCTGGAGAGGATTCGGTATTTAGTGGAATAGCTTCTTGCATAAAATAATTATACAACAAAA
>CAYJJW010000136.1:0-5724 GCA_964370555.1 uncultured Treponemataceae bacterium
AATCTATTTTACAAGGGTGTTGCACTTAATCTGACAATGTGCAATTACTAGTTACGAATTAGGAATTAGGAATTATAGTAATTTTACTTGAAAAATACTCCCATTTATGATACACTCAAAACATATTTGGGGGTTTTATGTCTAAGTACATTTTTATTACTGGTGGTGTTGTATCGGGGCTTGGTAAGGGTATTGCAGCGGCTTCGATTGGTCTTTTGCTAAAAAGCAGAGGGCTAACCGTCTTAAACCAGAAATTTGACCCCTATCTTAACATAGATCCTGGCACTCTTAATCCATATGAACACGGCGAAGTATTTGTTACTGATGACGGAGGAGAAACAGATCTAGACCTTGGACACTATGAACGTTTTACAGATGTAAGCCTTTCAAAAAACTCATCTACCACTGCAGGGCGGGTATACCTTGCTGTTTTAGATAAAGAAAGACAAGGCGGATACAATGGTAAAACCGTACAAGTTATCCCAAATATTACCGACGAACTTAGACGGCGCCTTATGCTTCCAGAAACTGAAGCAACAGAAGATAACCCCGAGCCGGATGTTATTATCACAGAAGTTGGTGGCACAGTAGGCGATATTGAATCTCTTCCCTTTGTTGAAGCGATTAGACAAATACGCTATGAAGTTGGATTTGAAAACTGTGCGTATGTACATTTAACACTTATACCGTACATAGAAAGTGCCCAAGAGCTTAAAACAAAGCCTACACAACACAGCGTAAAAGATTTATCAAGTTTAGGTATTCAACCTGATGTAATTATGCTCAGAAGTGAAGTTCCTATCGATGCTTCAACCCGCGAAAAACTTGCTATTTTTTGCAATGTTCCTGTTGAAGCAATTGTACAAAATCTTAATGCAGACTCAATATACGAAGTCCCTCTAATGATGGAAAAAGAAGGATTAAGTGAAGCTATTTGCAATACTTTAAACATAGAATGCAAAGAAGCCGATTTAACTGAATGGACAAAACTCGTTGACAAATTATACAACCCTAAAAAAATTGTTAAGATTGCTTTAGTAGGAAAATATGTAGAACTTCATGATGCCTATTTATCAGTTGCAGAATCTTTAATCCATGCAGGAATATATCATGATGCAAAAGTTGAAATAGATTGGGTAGACTCAGAACTTTTAACCGATGAAGATTCAGTAAAAGAAAAACTACAAAATTCTGATGGGATTATTGTTCCCGGTGGCTTTGGTACTCGAGGTGTAGAAGGCATGATACTAACTGCAAAATATGCTCGAGAAAACAAGGTTCCCTATTTTGGTATTTGTTTAGGCATGCAAATTGTTGTTATTGAATATGCACGAAATGTACTTGGCTTAACCGATGCCCACTCTACCGAAATGAGCGCAGATACTCCTCACCCGGTAATTGACCTTATGGCAGACCAGCAAGGAAAACAACTTGGTGGAACATTACGCCTTGGGAAATATGAGTGCAAATTAACAGAAGGAAGCCTTGCAAAAAAAGCTTACGGAAAAGATTTAGTATGGGAACGACACCGTCACCGATATGAATTTAATAATGACTACAGAGATATTTTTGCAAAATCTTCTCTTCATGCAAGCGGGTTAAATCCAGAGCGTGACCTTGTTGAAATTGTTGAACTTGATAAAAAAGAGCACCCATGGATGGTTGCAGGGCAATTTCACCCAGAATTTAAATCACGCCCAAACAAACCACAAGCTTTATTTAGAGACTTTATTGAAGCCTCACTTCATAACTAAGCATAAAAATTTAAGAAGGATATCAAATGATTTACAATTTAACAGCAGAGTATGCAGCCCTTATCATTACAACTGTATTGGTTATGAGTTTTGTGTGGCATAAAGAACTAAACACTACCCGCCACAGAATGTTTAAACTATTATATAGAGCAACACTTTTTTCAATTTTAGTAACAATTGCAACAACGCTTACCTCTCAGTATTTTATGATTTTTCCACTTTGGCTTGTTGAGGCATTAAAAGCGTTATATTTTATTACAAGCCCAATTGCAACTCTGTTTTGTTTTTTTTATGCTGTTGCTCTTACTCACACAAATGTTTCAGCAAAAAGCTTTAACAATAAATTAATGATATTGCTTATTCCTTATATCGCCTATACTACGTTTATTCTTGCAAACTACATTTTTCACCATGTGTTTATTATTTCTCCTGAAGAAGGATATGTTAGAGGACAATTTTATCAGTGCACATATGTAATTGCCGCTATATATATTCTAGGAATTATTACAATTACCCTAATGAATAGAAAAACCATCCATAAATCAATAACATTGATTATTTGTTTAAACATGGTAGTATCAATACTTATAACAGGGTTTCAATTTTTTAACTCGCATGTTTTATTATCAGGATTTGCAAGTATCACAGGAATACTAATAATTTATATTTATGTTCAAAATTCAAAAAACATTACCGACACGTTAACATTACTTTTAAACCGTCAAACACTTATGTTTAATATGCACAAGTTGGTAAAGAGCAAAGCATCTTTTTCCCTATACGTATTTAGCATACGTAATTTTAAGGGTATTAATGACCAATACGGTATTGACGTTGGTGATGCAACACTCGTATCAATTTCAAAAGAATTTATAAAACATTTTGAATACACTTCTATCTATCGTTACAGTGGAGATGAGTTTGCAGTACTTTCTACAAAAACAGACAACACATTTCAACAAACGGTAGATTTATTTGTAAAGCAATTTGAAAAAAATATTATTGTAGATGACAAACTTATTAATTTTGCCTTTGTGTACACACGCGTAGATTTCCCCGATTTTAGTACCGATGTACAAACATTGGTGTCAACAGCCGACTATGCAATATCTCGTTTGAAAAGTAAAACGCATGTATCAAATTATTTATACAGCATTGAAATACGTGATGAAATGAAAAGAATTCAACATGTAATTTCGGTAATTAAATATGCAATAAAGCATAATGATTTTGAAATATATTTCCAACCTATATACAATACAAAAACAAATACTTTTAAACATGCTGAAGCAATGGTACGTATAAAAGATTCAATTGACGAGTCTATTACCCCTGAAGAATTTATTCCAATTGCAGAAAAAAATGGTCTTATAATTCCACTCACATACATAATATTTGAACATGCTTGTAAATCATTTAGAAGTTTCTTAGATACATTTGGAACATCAATTCAATTACAAACTATTTCTATAAAATTTCCCTATGCGATATTTTTTCAAAGTGATATGCCAAATAAAGTAATTACAACAATGAAAAAATATAACATAAAACCTGAACAAGTACACATTGAAATTACAGAACGTTCTCTGGAAACAGATGATGGAACTGTAAGAAATGCAGTTCTAAAAATGGAAAAGGCAGGGTTTACATTTGAATTAGGAGAATTTGGTGTTGAGCATTCAAATACTAATACATTCTTAACCTTGCCTATACAATTTGTAAAAATAGACCGTGGTCTTATGCTTAATGCGGTTGCACAACGACACTACAGGGCTTTCTTTAAAAATCTTGTTCAAGGAATTCAAGCAATTGGAAAATCAGTAATTGTAGAAGGTGTTGAAGAAAATGAACACCGAGACTTTATTGTTCAATGTGGTTGCGAGTATATTCAAGGATCTGTATATTTTAATCCTTTATCTTTAGAAAATTTTAAAAAGTTTTTGGCAGCACAACAACGAAAAGTAATTCCGAGCAAAGAAGAATCTTTTGATAACTTAAAGAGTTTTTTAACATCAGTTAGAACACAGTAACACTGTTTATTATAAAAATAGTATAAGCCATAAGTGAGGAATAGTTATGAAAAAACAAAAAATTATAGTATTAGATTTCGGAAGCCAATATGCACATCTTATTGCAAAACGCTTTCGCCTTATGGGATATTATTCAGAAATTGCCCTTCCATCTTGTGATATAGAAAGTTTAGAAGGTGCAATGGGTATTGTTTTTTCAGGGGGGCCATCTTCTGTGTATGAAAAAAACATTCCTGAGTTTAATGAAGATATACTAGATTTGCCTATTCCCATTTTAGGAACATGCTACGGGCATCAACTTATGGCTAGGTACTACGGAGCAAATGTTGAAAAAGCTGAAGTTGGCGAGTTTGGCTTTGCACAAGTTATAAGTGCTAATTGTGCTACAAGTCCTTTATTTGAAGGTTTACAAGAAAGTGAACAAGTATGGATGAGTCATCAAGATGCTGTTACAAGCTTAGCAGATGGTTTTGAAAAAATAGCATTTACAAAAGATTGCGAGTATGCCGCTTTACAAGATCTAAACAGAAAACGATTTAGCTTACAATTTCATGCCGAAGTTAAAGATAGCCCATGCGGAGACACCATTTTTGAAAACTTTGCAAAATTTTGTGGAATGAAAAAAAACTGGAGCCAAGACCAAGTTCTAAAAGCCATAGGTGATGATATAAAGAAAACTGCAGAAGGTAAAAAAGTGTTACTCTTTTTATCAGGTGGAGTTGACTCAACAGTTGCATTTGCACTATTAAATAATACATTAGGACAAGCCAGGGTTTTGGGACTTCACATCGATAACGGTTTTATGAGAAAGGATGAAAGTGCAATAATTGCCAAAAGATACAAAGATTTTGGCTTTAATAACTTTATTGTAGAAGATGCATCCTCTACGTTTTTAAAAGCAGTTGAAGGATTGATAGATCCACAACAAAAACGCCATGCAGTTGGAGAAACTTTTATTACCGTGCGAGACGAGGTAATAAAAAAGCTAGATTTAAATGAAGATGAATGGCTTTTAGGACAAGGCACCTTGTATCCAGACATTATTGAATCAGGTGGAACAAAGAACTCACACGTTATAAAAACTCATCACAACCGCGTTGAAGGTATTCAAGCATTAATTGAAAAAGGATTAATAATTGAGCCATTAAAAGATTTATACAAAGATGAAGTGCGCGTTGTGGGTAAAAAAATTGGCCTTAGTGATGAGCTTGTTTTTAGACATCCCTTCCCTGGTCCTGGCTTAAGCATAAATGTACTGTGTTCTGATGGAACAATTACAAAGGATGAAAAAACAGGCCTTTTAGGAGAAGATGAACTTAAAAAAGCTACAGAGGAGTTTGAAAACATTGATATAACATCATGTAACATTGGAAGCGTTATAAAACGAGTACTTCCTGCAAAATCTGTTGGAGTACAAGGAGACTTTAGAACATACCGTTTTCCTGCCGTATTAGATTTTGGAAAAGAAATATATCCCAGCAAAGATGAATGGGAAAACTTAGAAAAAGCGTCATCACTTATAACCAATACCCTCACCGGTGTAAACAGAACAGTGCTTTGTTTTTACGAAAAAGAAAACTGTTCTTTACAAGTAGGCTATTGTACAAAAGACAGACTCGATATGACTCGTGAAGTTGATGCAATTGTTTTAGATGAACTAAAAAAGAGTAGTCTTTATGAAGTTATTTTTCAACACTTAACCATTACTATACCGTATAGTACTTCTAAGAATACTTGTTCAATTGTACTGCGTCCAGTAGTTTCAGAAGATGTTATGACAGCACGCTTCGCACATTTAGATTCGAATGTTTTAGAAAAAATAGTTGAAAGAATAAAAAAATTAGGCTTTGTTGATGCACTCTATTATGACATAACAAACAAACCGCCTGCAACATTTGGCTGGGAATAAGTCGTAGAAATCGACCTCGTGTCGATTTCTA
>CAYJJW010000137.1:0-5705 GCA_964370555.1 uncultured Treponemataceae bacterium
CGGTGCGTTTTACTATTTGCATGATCCCCACCCGCTATATCTTGTGTTTTTTTATTACTTTTTTTCATTATAAACACTAGGTTAAAAAAAAGCAAGGTAAAATAATACAGAAAAAAAACGCAAAGTGATAAAATTACAAAAAAAGGGGCAAAAGCCCCTTGAAAGATGTTTATCTAATTTTTAATATAATGCCAACAATAGCAATTGTAACCAAGGACTGGATAATAACAAATTTTACTAACACTTGTGTTGGAGACCATCCTCTTGTTTTTTTCATGTGATCATGCAAGGGAAAGCGTACATTTTTAAAGATGTGTATTCTAAATGCACGCAAAAGAGCAAGTTTTAATAATCCCATTCCGCCATTTAAGAAAATTACAGAAGAAGTTGCAAAAATTAAAAACGGATTTCCACTAACAATTACACATACTCCTATAAAAAATCCTAATGCTCGGCTTCCTGCATCTCCCATAAGAACCTTACTTGGAAATGCATTGTGCCATAAATAACCCATTAAAACACCAATGAGAGCAAAAATAATAATTGCCCAAGAAGCGCCACTTTCTAAGTGAGGCACAAGAAGATAGCTTGCAATGTCGGTATGTCCTAAAACAAAGTAGAGAAGAATACCCATTGTTAATAAAGCAAGAAGAACGAGAGTACTTGAAAGACCATCTACACCATCGGTACAGTTTGTAGTGTTAATTGAAGCCCAAAGTAAAACTGTAGAGAAGGTAATATAAATCCATGGAGAAATCTCAAAGGTTCCAGCTACAAAAGGAAACCAAACTGATACGGTATTTGTATGTAAAAAAGGTTCGCTTAAATAATAAAGAACAAAAGAAGCTACAATTGAAATAACTAAATCTAAAAGACCTTTTTTTAATTCGCTCCATTCAGTAATGCTTCTATCATCTAAAAAGCCTGTAAGCATCGTAAACCATGTTAAAAGTAATATAAGACCTTGTTTTAAGCTAAGAGGGGCACATAAAAAAGCTACAAGAACAAATATTGTAATAAACACAACGCCACTACCGGTTGGCTTTCCTTTTGCGAGGTCTGAGTTTTCCACAAAGGCTCTTCCTCTATCGGTTGGAAGAAATTTATAAAATTTTGGAAGAAAAAGACCGGTAATTAAAAAACCAATAAAAAGAGCTACTCCAATAAGAACTGCATATGATTGTAATAAGCGTACAGGACCAAAAAAGTCCAATATATAAGACGCTGCATAATATAACATAGTTAACCACCCATTATGTAATAAATTTATTATATCATAAAGCGAAAGGAATATAAAGTGTTTTTTGCTTGTCTTTTTTATGTCTATGTATTATACTTTAAACATATAAAAAATTCTTTAACAAGTTTATAGATAAAGCAGTAGGTAAAAATGAATAGCATAATAGTGTCCTCGTCAAATGATCCATTTTTTAACTTAGCATTGGAACATCATATTTTTGAAGATACAGAGGAAAAAAATATAAAGCCAACGTTATATTTATGGTGTAACAATGATGTTGTTGTTATTGGACGATTTCAAAATCCATGGAAAGAATGCAATATAGAAAAAATGAATGAAGATTCTGTTTCTTTAATGAGACGAGATACCGGTGGAGGAGCAGTTTTTCATGATACTCAAAATTTATGTTTTACCTTTGTTGGTTCTGTAAAAGAGACTAATTATAGGGCAAAAAATTCGGTGCTAGTGTGTACTGCGTTAGCTTCTTTGGGTATTATAGCAGAACCTTCCGGACGTAATGATATTTTAGTTAATGGGGTAAAAATATCGGGAGCAGCTTTTAGAGAAAAAGATGGCAAGTATATTCATCATGGAACACTTTTAATTGGTACAGATTTAACAAAACTTGCGAATTATTTAAATCCTGATGAAAGAAAGCTTGCCTCTAAAGGAATTTCTTCTGTTCGCTCTCGTGTTACAAATTTAAAAGCATTTGATTCAACCATTACTGTTGAAAGGGTTAAAGAGGCTCTTTTTCAAGCATTTTCTTTTGAAAAAGCCATAAAAGACACAGAAGTGCAAAAAATTGATAAAAATTACTTAGAAGAAAATGAAGACTTAAAACAAGAATATGAACGTTTAACAAGTTGGGATTGGAGATTTGGAAAATCCCCTGTATTTACACATTCAATTGAAGGTCGTTTTGACTGGGGTGGAATAGAAATTGAATTAATGGTAAAAAATGGTGTTTTAGAAGATGTTTCTGTATTTTCAGATGCTCTAGATATTACCTTTATTCAAAAAGTAAAAGATTGTTTAGAAAAGCAAAAAGAAAAACCATACGAAGTGGAAAAGTTAAAAGAAGCTTTGGTTAAAGATGGTTTTGATGAAATTGCAAGTATATGTTAGTTATTGTTTAATTTATGGCAAAGAAAAAAACAGGTTCTGTAGTATTTAAATGTTCCTCATGTTCTCATTCACAACCTAGGTGGCTTGGGCGTTGCCCCGAATGTGGGGAGTGGAATAGTTTTGTTGAACACGTTGTTGATTCTTCATTAAATCCTTCTTTTAGTAGCGCTGGTGGCGTTCTTGTTAAACAAAAGCCGGTTCCTCTTTCTTCAGTTAACCCCTTAGAGGGAAGCCGTTTTATGACCGGCATCGGTGAGTTTGACCGCGTTCTTGGAGGAGGTGCAATGAAGCCTTCTTGTGTTCTTATTGGTGGAGAGCCGGGTATAGGAAAATCTACCTTAATGCTCCAAGCTGCAGAAGCTATGAGTGGAAAAACAGGCCGAGTTTTGTATGTTTCGGGAGAAGAGTCCGCTGCACAAATACGAGTTCGAGCAGACCGATTAAAAATTCAAACTCAAAATATAGAAATTTTATGTACAACAAGACTTGAAGATATCGAGGACGCTCTCAATGCATTACATCCAGTTGTTGTTTTTATAGATTCAATACAAACGGTATTTTCTGCAGAGGCTGGAAATATTCCGGGTACCGTAAATCAGCTAAAATATTGTTCATCTGATTTATCCGCTTGGGCAAAAGAGCATGACGCTGTTCTTTTTATGAGCGCCCACGTTACAAAAGATGGAAACATTGCAGGGCCTAAAGCTCTTGAACATCTTGTAGACACTGTTATTTCTTTTGAGCAAAACAATGATAGAATTCGCTTTTTGCGTGCATTAAAAAATCGTTTTGGCTCCGTTGATGAACTTGGAATTTTTACCATGACAGAAACAGGCCTTATTCCAATTGATGACCCATCAAATTTATTTATAATTCGGCGTGAAGGTGGGATTCCTGCAGGTGTTGCCGTTGTACCTGTTTTTGAAGGTAGCCGTGTTTTTTTAGTAGAAATACAAGCATTAACAGTTCCTGCAAAATCGAGCATTACGAGGGTGTATTCTGATAAAATAGATTCAGCCAGAGTAAGTAGAGTTGCTGCCGTTTTAGAAAAAAGAACAGGTTTACAATTTAGCGATCAAGACCTTTATATAAATGTTGCAGGCGGGGTGCGTCTTACCGAAAGCGCCATAGATGCAGGTCTTTGCGCCGCTCTATATTCTGCAAGAACAGATATAGCAATCCCTGAAAAAACTGCAATTACAGGCGAGTTAAGTTTGGCAGGCGAAATACGCCCTGTAAATAGGTTAAAACAGCGTGTTAAAGCTTCAATTTCGATGGGTTTTTCTAATGTATTGAGTCCTGAAAAAGAAGACGGTGCTATTGAAGTAAAAGATATAAAAACCTTAATAAAAACAATTTTTAGTAAAAAATAAAACTTTGCCTGTAATGCATCTTCAGAGTTTGACACTCATTAGCTCTCTGTATATAATGGGTTTATACCCTATTTTTTGGAGGACTCAATGAGTTTACATAAAAATCTTGATGAATTATCAGCATACAAAAAGCTAACATCTCAAAACTCTGTTTGCGTAAAAAAAGAACTTACAGCAGACCGTGTAAAAAAATACCAAGTAGCTATGGCAGAAGGTTTAACCTTTAACTATGCTGCAAAAGCGGTAAATGATAGTATATTAACGAACTTACAAGAGCTTGCAAATGAAGCAAATGTTTGTGAAAAATACGAAAAAATCTTAAGCGGTGAAGAAATGAACACCGGTGAAAACAGAAAAGTACTACACCATCTTACTCGTGGGCAACTTTCAACCGACGTTATGTTTGAAGGTGAAAACTTGCGTTCATTCTATAAAGGTGAGCAAGATAAGTTTTCAGCCTTTGCAGAAAAAATTCATGCAGAAAAAAAGTTTACAACCGTTGTGCAAATTGGTATTGGTGGTTCTGACCTTGGCCCAAGAGCAATGTACCTTGCTCTTGAACAATGGGCAAAGAAAAATAACTGCTTAAAAATGAATGCAAAATTCATTTCAAATGTTGACCCTGACGATGGAGCAGGCGTTTTAAGCGAAGTAGATTTAGCAAAAACACTTTTTATTCTTGTTTCAAAAAGTGGCACAACACAAGAAACATTGGCAAATGAACTTTTTGTAAAAGACATTCTAAATAAAGCAGGACTTGATGCTTCAAAGCAAATGGTTGCCGTAACATCTAAGCAAAGCCCATTGGCAAATAATCCTGCATACCTTGATTCATTTTATATTGATGATTTTATTGGAGGGCGTTATTCTTCAACTTCTGCAGTTGGTGGTGTTGTGCTTTCATTGGCTTTTGGTGGAGACGTTTTTGCACAATTCTTAGATGGTGCAACTGCAGCCGATAAAACAGCCCAAAACAAAGAAATAGAAAAAAACCCAGCTCTTTTAGATGCGCTTATTGGGTTATACGAAAGAAACGTGCAAGGTTTTGGAACAACTGCAATTTTACCATACAGTCAAGCATTAAGCCGTTTCCCAGCCCACTTACAACAAGCCGACATGGAATCTAACGGTAAACAAGTAAATAGAGATGGAAAACCGGTAAATTATGTAACAGGCCCTGCAATTTTTGGAGAACCTGGAACAAACGGCCAGCATTCATTTTACCAATTATTGCACCAAGGAACAGACATTATTCCATTACAATTTATAGGTTTTTTTGACAGCCAACGAGGCGAAGATGTTGTTGTAGACGGCTCAACAAGTCAAAAGAAACTTTGTGCAAACCTTGTGGCTCAAATTGTTGCATTTGCTTGTGGAAAAGAAGACGAAAACAAAAATAAAAACTTTCCGGGAACTCGCCCGTCAAGCTTAATTTACGGAAAAGAATTAAATCCAAAAACGCTCGGTGCTCTTTTGGCACACTATGAAAATAAAATAATGTTCCAAGGATTTTTGTGGAACCTTAACTCATTTGACCAAGAAGGCGTTCAACTCGGAAAACTTCTTGCAAATAAAGTGCTTAAAGGTGAAACAGACGGCGCATTAACAGCATACGCTGAAATTTTTGGAATTTAAATAATTACTAATTAGGCCAAATAAAAAAGCTTCAAGAAATTTTTCTTGAAGCTTTTTTTTATCTGTAAAAGGGTCTTATAACTTTACAATTTGTTTTCCATGCTCATTGTTAATAATTTGTCCTAGGGATGCATAGATGGCTGAAAGTCCACAGAAGATACCTTCAATACCTGCAATAACTTTTATAGTGTGGTTTCCTGTGAAGTCAGCTACTGCTAAAAGTATAAACAAAATGGTTAAAGAAGCAAAAACTACTTGAGTTGATTTTGCGTGCGTAAGTGTTCCAATAAACATTCCACCAGTAAAAATTGCCCATAAAAGTAGGTAAA
>CAYJJW010000138.1:0-5689 GCA_964370555.1 uncultured Treponemataceae bacterium
ATGGTAAAGTACAACAAATTGGTACATCACTTTATCTTTACAACCACCCAATCAACAAATTCGTTGCTGGATTTATCGGATCACCTCCAATGAACTTCTTAACTGTAAAAGTATTAGAAGAAGGTGGAAAAATTGTTGTAGACGAAGGTTCTTTCAAATTAAGTCCTACTGACGAACAAGCAAAAACACTTAAAGCATATGTTGGAAAAGAAGTATACTTCGGTATTCGCCCAGAAGACCTAGAATACAAAGCTTCTCCAGCTGCTGCAAATAACATGCAATTAAAAGTATCTGTTATTGAACCTCTAGGGGCAGAAACACACCTTTACTTGAACACAAAAAACCAATCAGTTATTTCAAGAACTGACCCAAGCGTAACTGTTCAAATTGGTGACATTGCAAACTTTGTACCACTTATGGAAAAAGGAAAGTTCTTTGACCGAGACACAGAACTTAACATTTGTGAAGAAGTTAAATCTGAATAAACTAATTCAGTAATAGGTAAAGCCACCCTACCAAAAGGGTGGTTTTTTTGTAACTACTTGAATCATTATTTGTTATAGTAGTATAATAGTAACAATTAACGAGGTATAAATGAAACACTTTATTGTTGGGCTCGCAGTAGCCCTTTTTTTTCTGAGCTCAGTTTCATGTGGAGCAAGCTACGAATTTAATGAAGAAAAGATGAAAACGCTCGGTGGCGAAACCATACTGTTACAAGAGCGTGACGATGTAGTATACAGCAAAGACTTTGGCTTTGGCTTTATTCTTCCGGAAATGATGCTTAATATGGTTAGACAAGGCTCTTTAGAAATTTACCCTTTATCAACATCAGTAACTATGTTGGTAGCTTATTCTGATGGTATCTTTGATTTAATTTCAGCCTTTGATGCCAACAATGCTACAGCTCAAGAACAACAAGCCATTAGAGATCAAGTTGCAAAATACGTATTTCAAGCAGCAGCCATTGCAAGAACACCTATAGATATTGATCAAGATGCTGCATTAGCAGAAATTGAAATGTCTTATTCAAATGTGCAAAAAATTGCAGAAACAGATCAAAATATCTTTTATTTTGCATACAATGATAATTTTTCACATTTAGTACTAGCAGAAGGTGAAGAAGATAAATTTGACACTCTTGTTGATACTCTAAATAGCTTTAAGAAAAATATTTTTGTATTTAATCCTGTTATAGACACAACAGTTCAAAGCGCACCAGGCACTGAATATAATCTATCATCTTTTAGTACTGAAACATTAGACGGTGAAACAGTAACACAAGATATATTTAAAGACTATAGCATAACAATGGTAAATGTATGGGCAACTTGGTGTGGGCCTTGTATAAATGAAATGCCGGACCTTGCAAGGTTACATAAAGAAATGCTCCCAAAAGATGCAAATATGATTACAATCTTAACCGATGTTCCTGATGGTATTGAAGCTGCAAAAGAAATTATTGCGACTTCTGAGGGAGAGTTTATAACATTGCAAGCAAATGCTAGCTTGAGTGGATTATTAAATACGGTAAGTGCTATTCCAACAACTGTAATGGTAGACTCAAATGGAAACATTGTTGGATCACCAATTGTAGGAGCACCTCCTGCAAACCCTGCAGAAATGTATCTTGAGCGTATCAATGATGCACTGGAAACAGTAAAAAAATAACTATGAAAAATAAAATACGTTTTCAATGGAACGTTTGTATTACAGTATCACTACTCATAGCAAGTGTTACACTTATTGTTCTCGGTATTTTTCGTGGAGAAGCGCGCATAGTACTACAAAAAGCGGTATTAATTTGCTTAGAATGTATTGGGATAGGGTGATGTAATTACGAATTACGAATGCCTAATTACGAATTGTGGGTAGAAAAGAAGGCGATTGATAATGTATGGGGAAATACATGAAGCGGTGGATTGAGCGAAATTATAGATATCTTATACAACTTTTAGTGAGTATTATAAGCAACTCGTATATTGTGGGGTTTTTTACTGCTAAAATATACAATGGTAAAACAAAATATGCATGTGTTCCGGGATTAAACTGCTACTCATGCCCCGGAGCGCTGGGATCATGCCCTATAGGAGCGTATCAAGCGGTAGTTGGAGGGCGTACTCACGATATTACCCTTTATGTGTCAGGGATTCTTGTTTTTTTTGGCGTATTGTTTGCACGCTTTGTTTGTGGATTTTTATGCCCCTTTGGGTTTTTTCAAGACTTATTATATAAGATTCCTTTGTTTCGTTTAAAAACAGAAGCTCAAAAAGCACAAGTTATAAAAATTCCTACCGAAATTGATAAGCCTCTTCGTTTTGTAAAATATGGAATGTTATTAATACCAGTAATGCTATTACCAGTTGTTTTAGCTAATCAATTCGGAATTGGAAATCCATTTTTTTGTACGTGGATTTGCCCTGTAGGTTCTTTACAAGGTGGAATTCCTCTGGTAAGCCAAAACGAAAGTTTACAAGAGGCTATAGGATTTTTGTTTACATGGAAAATGGTATTATTAGGGATTATTACCATAGGATCCATACTAATATACCGTCCATTTTGTAAGTACATTTGCCCCCTTGGAGCATGCTACGCATTGTTTAATGGAGTAAGTTTTTATAAAATGGAAGTAGATTCTACTACATGCACTAGATGTGGAAAATGCGAAAAAGCCTGTCATATGCAAGTAGATCCCATAAAAAAAATACGCAAAGCCGATAATTCAAGTAAGTCACTTAGTAGAAAAATTTCTATAACTTCTTCTGAATGCATTCGCTGTGGTGACTGCAAGAAAGCATGTCCATGTTCAAGCATAACAAGCGGATTTAAATTATAACAAAATTCTTGACAAGACTAGGAACATATCATATAATAAACACATGAACAATTGTTCATGTGTTTGCTTATTTTAAAGGAGTTATAATGACTGATAGTTTAGATTTTGAAATTCTGTATGACTTAGCTGATTTTTTTAAAGTATTCGGTGACACTACACGCATACGTATTCTTTATGAACTAAGACAATCAGAACTTTGTGTAAATGACTTAGTAGAAAAACTAAGCATGACGCAGTCTGCAGTGTCGCATCAATTAAAAATTTTACGACAAAGTAAACTGGTTAAATACAGAAGAGAAGGAAAAAATCTCATATATTCTTTGTCAGATTCACACGTTGTATCGATTATAGATCAAGGCTTAGAACACGTAGAAGAGTAATAAAGGCTTCAATGCAAATAGCATTTCAGCTTTTATTTTGGAGTTTGCAGAACAAACTCTGTATTGAACTGCCGTTTTTACATACGTTGCAAATGGCTGAAAAAAGTTACATATCAAAAACTGACGTTTTTTCATGTAACTTTTTATAGGAGAGTAATAAAAAGGAGTAATTAAATGAATATATTTTATCACAAACACGATGATGCACACGGATCAGATGAGCATGAGCCAAAATCTTGTTGCTCAAGATGTGCAAATCCTGAAGTAACATTTACAAAAGAAAAAAAAGCGCCTTCTAAAGAGTCTATTTTTATTAGGCAAAAAGAAGTTTTTATTATTCTTGCAAGAATAATTTTAACAGGAATTACCTTTTTTTGTGTTGGACTTTTTCTTGAAATAGCAGGGAAAAGTGCATCTGGTTTTATACACACCCATTCTTATTCTGGTTTTGGTGGTGAAAGCATTTTTCTTTGGGGAATGGATGTTCCAATCGTTTTCTTTTATTTTATTCCCTATCTTATTATTGGGTATGATATTTTGTGGCGTTCTATTAAAAATATTTCTAAAGGTGAAGTGTTTGACGAAAACTTCTTAATGGGGATAGCAACAATTGGCGCCCTTCTTCTAGGAGAATATGGAGAAGCTATTTCTGTAATGCTCTTTTATCAAGCAGGAGAAATGTTTCAAGATATGGCTGTTAGGCGATCTAAAAAATCAATTACCGACCTTATGGATATTCGCCCAGATTTTGCAAATGTAGAAAAAGATGGTATTTTAACCCAAGTTGACCCATTAAGTGTGAATATTGGTGATATAATTGTTGTAAAACCCGGTGAAAAAATACCTCTCGATGGTGTTTTACTGGAAGGAAATGGAAGCCTTGATACTTCAGCACTTACAGGAGAATCTTTTCCCCGTGTTGTTGGTGTAGGAGATGAAATTTTAAGTGGTTGTTTAAATGTTTCAACGGTGCTTAAAATTAAAGTTTCAAAGGCTTTTGGAGAATCTACCGTTTCAAAAATATTACAAATGGTACAACACGCATCGAGTAAAAAAGCTCACGTGGAGCGCTTTGTAACACGCTTTGCAAAATATTACACTCCGGTAGTGGTAATTGGGGCCGCTCTCTTAGCATTCGTGCCACCTCTTTTTACCGGTGGAGATTGGCTAAACTGGATACAACGAGCACTTATTCTTTTAGTTATTTCGTGTCCTTGTGCCTTAGTTATCTCTGTTCCATTGGGATTTTTTGCAGGAATTGGATGTTCATCAAGACATGGAATTTTAATAAAAGGTGGAAACTATTTAGAAGCACTTTCAAAACTTGAAATTGCTGTTTTTGATAAAACTGGTACACTTACACGAGGAATTTTTACTGTAACAGCTGTTCACATTGTGCCACATGAAGATGGCGTGAGAGATGAAAAAAAAGAAAGTGAATTGTTGGAAATCACAGCCCTTGCAGAACGATATTCTAATCATCCTATAAGTTTGGCAATAAAAAATGAGTATTTTGTACGAACCGAAAAAAATATTTTGGAGTCGTCTTTTGAAAGTCGTGTTAAAGATGTTGAAGAAATTGCAGGAAAAGGTGTAAAAGCCATTGTAGACGGTAAAAATATCTATGTTGGAAACACTCGCCTTATGGAAGAAATTGGCTGCACGTGGGATGAGTGCCATGAATTTGGTACAATTATTCATGTAGCAATTGATAAGGTTTATGCGGGGCATATTGTAATTTCCGATGAGCCAAAAACAGAATCTGCCGGTGCAATTAAAGAATTAAAAAATATTGGCATAAAAAAAGTTCTTATGCTTACAGGCGATTCAAAACAAACAGGCGAGCACATTGGAAACGAGCTTGGTCTTGATGAAGTGTTTACAGAACTAATGCCTGGCGATAAAGTTCTACACGTAGAAAAACTTTTAGATGATTTAAAAACTGTAAGCGATAAAAAACGTGGAATGTTAGGCTTTGTTGGAGACGGTATTAATGACGCACCTGTCTTAGCTCTTGCCGATGTTGGTATTGCAATGGGAGCCTTGGGAAGCGATGCTGCAATTGAAGCTGCAGACATTGTTCTTATGGATGATAACCCTGCCAAACTTCCTCTTGCAATGCGTATTGCAAGAAGCACTCTCAACATTGTAAAACAAAATATTTGGTTTGCCCTTGGCATAAAAGCACTCGTAATGATACTTGCAGGGCTAGGCTATGCAAACATGTGGATGGCAATTTTTGCCGATACAGGTGTTGCGTTACTTGCAGTCTTAAATTCTATGAGAGCTTTTAGAATTAAACAGTACATCCGCGTTAGGGCGGAGGCGGAAATACCACAGGTGCCGCACGGCACCGAGGAATTGGAGCCGTAGAACGACCCGCCTTTGGCGGGGAACGCCCAAGCCCTCTTGCCATTATTTTTAATCTTTGTTATACTCATTTTTAATACCGGGGTGTTAATGCGAAAGCATT
>CAYJJW010000139.1:0-5623 GCA_964370555.1 uncultured Treponemataceae bacterium
AAGTACTCCAATCTATTTTACAAGGGTGTTGCACTTAATCTGACAATGTGCAATTTCAAATTAGTAATTATTTCTGTATAACGGCTGTTTTCCCAATTGAAAAGAGAGGGTTATTATTGTTATCAAGAATGATTCGATAATCGATTCTAAAATGTTCTGGTTTCCCGTCTGGCAAATTGAACTCTAATTCAATTGGTAAACATCTTCCTTCTTCCATTGCATGAGTAAAGTCCATAAAAATATCTGCCCATTTGTCTGGTACTATATTGTTTTCAAATATTTCTTCAGGAAACTTCATTTTGCGCTCTGGAAGGGAAAGGATTCTTCTTCCTCGGCCAAAGAACTGAATAGTTTTTAGTTTATTACTGTACGCCCAGAAAAACTCTTCTGAAATATCAGAAATAGTGTCAAAAAGTGTTTTATCAGAAACTTCGTTAAAAAAGTATGCACTTGCTGAGCTTTCTTCATCGCCACCTGCAATTTGACTTCTCAAGTCACGGGTAAATCCTGCAACATAAAAATCACCATCTTCACTTTTTACGTCAAGTTTTACTAGAGTAATTTCACAGGGTATTTCTTCACCATCAAGTTTACAATGCATCCAATTAAATTTATAAGAACCTGTGTTCCGAGCTCTATTTATATTATGCATTGCAACTTCTGCTGATGTTCTCCCATCGGGTTGATATTCAGGTGATAGTTGCGCAAATTTTTCTAGATACTCTGCGGGACTTTCAAGGTCAAACAATTCTGCAGATCTTTTATTAGACATGATATTTTCGCCCTTATGATTCCAAAGATTCGTACACAGGGGGACATTTTCAATAAGCGAGTAAAGTTCATCATATGAAATATCATAACTTTGACCTTTGTATGAGCCCAACATTTCAAGCTTTGTTGTTTCTGTTTCTCTGTTTTTTTCGTACTCCTCATAAAAAGATTCAAGTGGAAGGGGTCTGTAAAAATAATAGCCTTGCCCATAATCACATCCAAAGCCTTTTAATAGCTCTTTTTGCTCTTCAGTTTCAATGCCTTCTGCAACACAAGAAGATTTTCCAAGTTCTTTTACTGTTTTAATTATATTTCTAATGACTGTTCTGTTTTCAGCACTTGTAGTAATATTGTCAATTAAGCCCTTGTCTATTTTTATTTCTGAAAACTCTGGCATGGTTAGCATGAGTAGGTTAGAGTGTTTTGCACCGAAGTCATCAAGTGATACTTCAAACTCTAAACTGTGTAAAACTTTTATTTTTTTATGGAAAAAATCAAAGTCCATTTTATCTATACTTTCGGTTAGTTCAATTTTTATTAAATTATGTGGAACTTCATATTTTGCACAAATTTCAACAATTTCATCAATAACATCATGTGCTAGTAATGATACACGAGAAAAATTTACCGCAATAGGAAGAGCTTTGTTTTCTTTAATAAGCTTTTGCTGCATTACACATACTTGTTCTAATACACAAAAGTCCAGGTGGCGTATGGTTCCTTCATTTTCATAAATAGGTATAAATTTATCTGGCGGAACCATTTTTCCATCAGTAGTAAATTTTCTCACTAAAGCTTCTGCGCTTGCAATTTTACCCGTTAAAAGATTTACTTTAGGTTGTAAATAAATGGTAAAAAGATTTGCAGCAATTTCTTGCAATAAAATTTCAACTGGATTTAGTCTTGTGTGTAGTGCGTTTCCAGATTGTTGTTTGTAAAATTTTTGCTTCTCAGAGTCCATTATGTCGTTAGCGTGTAAAAGACCTTTTCTTAAATCTATGTTTTTGTTCTGCCATACACCCCCAACAGAAAAAGAATAATCGCCCTGATTCTCTGCTTCTTTTCTGAGAGCTTGAATAAGTAAGTCAAAGTCTTCATGACTCATATTTGGACAAAGGCCTATAAACTCATCTCCTGCAATTCTAAAAAAGTCATTAATAATATATTTAGAAACTGTTCTTGCAGCATGTTGAAGAATTGAATCTCCATACTTTTCGCCATAAAGTTCATTCATGCGTTTAAGAGCATTGATATTTATATGTACAAATCCCATTGAGGTTAGTTCTCTTGGATTTATTTCTTCAATTCGCTCTAGATATTTATTTCTATTATCAAGTCCTGTTAGTGCATCGGTATATGAAAGGTTTTCTAATTGTTTAATTAACTTTGATTTTCTTAATTCGTCGGCCACGAATACAATGGCAGAGTGTAGTAAGGTAACATCTTTTATGCTTTGTCGTAAATTGTTTACACCCATAAAATATTCCAATTTTCCATTTGAATAAATAGGAGCAAGATGTATTGATTTTTTATTTCTTTTAGCTAAAAAATTATAAAATGCACTCGTTTTATCAAGTTCTGTCTCAATATCTGTAATAGCCATTTCACCATCGGTTTCTAGGGATTGAATAATGGGTTTAAGTTCCTCTTCAGTCATTATTATTGGACTATCAGATGCTGTTACTAATGCAGAATTACGACACCATTCATAAACATTTTTTGCTGTTTTTATATCTTGGTTTAGCTCGTAAATGAAAGATCTATCTGCATCATAAAACTCACAAACAATTGCTAATAGATTTACTATAGCTCTATCTGTATCTACATCTTCTGCAAGTGTTTTTACACATCTGATGAGGGTATCTTCTATAGAAAGTTTTTTTGTTAAAGAAGCTAGCTCTTCATCATGGTCTTCCACATTATATGCATATGTTAACTTTAATCTTCTACCACTTACGATAAGAAGTGTATCAATATGAGTATAATATCTTTCATTTCTTATATTTTGAATTTTTGAGTGAATTTTTTGATCTTCATGTAATAGATTTTTATTGCAAAACGGACATGGTTCATCAAAACCATGCAAGTATTTATAACACATTTTACCCTGTGTAAATGCTGGTGAAAATGGTGTAAATGTTGCTCGTGCCGACTCATTAACATACAACAACTCAAAAGTATCTATATCAACAATATAACACATAAAGCTATGGTTATCCATAGCAAGTTTTGCAAATTCTTCTACCTTCACGTAGCACTCTCCTATGACATTATTAAATATCCTACTTCCATTATACATCATAAATACAATATGACAACAATAAATGAAGTATTTTTTTAATATTTTTATTAAATTATTGTTACAAAATTTCAAAATTGCACAAATGTACACTTGTGTTATTTTACTTTGTGCCGTATAATTATAGTATATTTACTTTTTATAGGAAAATAATAAAGGCTTCAATACAAATAGTATTTCAGCCTTTATTTTGAAGTTTGCGTTGCAAACTAAATATTATATTGTCGTTTTTGCGCTATGCTAAAAACGACAGCTAAAAAGACAAGTTCAAAAATTGATATTTTTTTCTTGTCTTTTTATAGGAGTTTAAATGGACAAGTATGAATGTATTGCATGTGGGTATGTGTATGACCCAGCAGTTGGAGACCCAGATTCAGGTATTGCACCTGGAACAGCCTTTGAAGATATTCCAGATGATTGGGTATGCCCACTTTGCGGAGTAGGCAAGGACTCTTTTAAAAAGGTGTAAAAAATTTAAAACCACAGATTACACAGATTTATAAGATTATATTTTGCAGTTAAACAATAATTCTTAACACAGTAAACATACAAGGTTAAGGTAAAGTTATAATTGTAGTATATAATTCTTGCGTAATCCTTTAATCTGTGGTTAGTCCTTTTATAAATTCAATGCATAGGGACAGGCAACAAAGTGTTCTGTTGAAACTTCTTGCAATGCAGGAGTTTCGCATGTGCATGAATCCTTTGCGTATGTACACCTTGGGGCAAACCTGCAGCCCGGTTTTGGCTCAATAGGAGAAGATATTTCACCTTTTAGAATTATTCTTTCACTTTTTGCTTTATATACTGGTTTTGGAATCGCTGAAAGAAGTGCCTTTGTATAAGGATGTAATGGATTTGCAAAAAGCTCATGCTTAGGAGCAGATTCAATTACATTTCCTAAATACATTACAATAATATGGTCTGAAATATGTTTTACTACCGAAAAGTCGTGTGTAATAAAAATATACGTTAAACCAAGATCTTTTTGAAGATCTTGCAAAAGATTAATAACTTGTGCTTGGATCGAAACATCAAGAGCAGAAACAGGTTCATCACATACAATAAATTTAGGGTTTAATGCAATGGCTCTTGCAATACCAATTCGTTGTCTTCGACCCCCATCTAACTCATGTGGATACACATTTGAAAGGCGCTCTGCAAGGCCAACAATATCCATAAGCTCTTTAACCCTATTGTCAATTTCTTGTCGCGTTTTATACATTTTATAGATTTTTAAAGGCTCTGCAATAATTTGGCTTACAGTCATTCTTGGGTCAAGTGACGAAAAGGGATCTTGAAAAATAATTTGCATTTGCCGTCTAAGTTCTTTTAATTCTTTTCCGTGTGCATGAGTGATGTTTTTACTATCAAAGAAAACTTCACCTGAGGTAATATCGGTTAAGTGGAGTAGGGTACGCCCTAGAGTACTTTTACCGCAACCACTTTCACCAACAACACCAAGCGTTTCACCTTTTTTTATTGAAAAGTTTACGCCATCTACTGCGTGGAGCATACCTTTTGGAGTTTTAAAAAATTTACAAAGATTTTTTGCTTCTAATATATTTTGATTATCCATTTATACCTTCTTTACTGTGTAAGTAACACCGTACATTATGATTCCCTTTAAGAATTGTTGTTTCAGGATCTTTTTGAGAGCACATATCCATGCAGTGAGTACATCTAGGATGAAACTTACAACCGCTTGGTAAATTCATTGGGTCTGGCATTAAACCTTCTATTGGAATAAGCCTATCTACATCGCTTTCAAGATTAGGAATAGATTGAAACAAACCCTTTGTGTAAGGATGTTTTGGATCTGTAAAAATTTGCTCTACGGTTCCGTATTCAATAATTTCACCTGCATACATAATAGCAACATGGTCACAAACTTCTGAAACTACTCCTAAGTCGTGTGTAATAAGAAGCATAGATGTGTTTAATTCTTCTTTTAATTTTGAAATTAAGTCCAATACTTGTGCTTGAATAGTTACATCAAGCGCGGTAGTTGGCTCATCTGCTAAAATAAGTTCAGGTTCACAGGCAATTGCCATTGCTATAACAATACGTTGCTTCATTCCACCTGAAAACTGGTGAGGATAATCTCCTAAACGACTTGCAGATATTCCTACTTTTTCCATCATTACTCCTGCTTTTTCTAATGCTTGGGCGGGTGTAATGTCTTCGTGTAAGAGAATAACTTCTTGTATTTGTTCGCCTACAGTGATAACGGGATTAAGAGATGTCATGGGGTCTTGGAAAATCATTGAAATTTTTTGTCCCCGAATTTTTCGCATATCTGCTTCACTTGCTTGTAGTAAATCTTCACCATCGTAGATTATCTTTCCTTTAAGAATTTCTCCCGGCGGATTTGGAACTAAGCGCAAAACTCCAAGTGCGGTCGTTGTTTTACCGGCTCCTGTTTCACCAACAAGGCCGAGTGTGCTACCTTTTTCTATATTAAAACTTACACCATTAACCGCGTTTGCTGTTCCGTCATCGGTAACATAGCGTATGTGTAAATCTTCTATTGTTAATAAATTTTCTGCCATA
>CAYJJW010000140.1:0-5575 GCA_964370555.1 uncultured Treponemataceae bacterium
GCAAAACTCGATAGTAAAAATCAGCATGGACGCTGATTTTTACTTGATTTTTTTATTAATAACTACTAAAATTATACTATGAAACATGATAAAATTATTGCAAAAATTAAAGGCCGTTCATTAGTAAACTGGCTCGATTGGACTCCAGAAGAAATTAAAACTCTTCTCGATTTATCAATAAAGGTAAAAAAACAATCAAAAGAAGGAAAACTTAAAGATAGGTTCAAAGGCAAAACAATTGCCCTTTTATTTGAAAAACGATCAACTAGAACCCGCTGTGCTTTTGAAACAGCATTTGGTGAAGAAGGTGGCCATCCAGTATTTTTATCAAATCAAGACATTCAACTTGGGGCAAAAGAATCGATAGAACATACCGCAAAGGTTTTAGGAAGAATGTTTTCAGCCATACAATTTAGGGGATTTTCACAAAACCATGTAGAGCTTTTAGCAAAACATTCAGGTGTTCCAGTTTATAATGGATTAACCGATGAATACCACCCTACACAAGCTTTAGCCGATGTAATGACCTTAAAAGAAAATTTTGGAAAGGTAAAAGGACTTCATGTAGCGTATTGTGGAGATGGGCGAAATAATGTTGCAACATCATTAATGATAATTTGCGCAAAACTTGGAATCCATTTTACAACAATTAGCCCAAAAGAACTTTTTCCAAACGCTGAATTAATAAAAACATGTAAAGATTTTGCAAAAGATTCAGGAGCAAATATTCAAGTAAGTGACGATATTACACTTGTAAAAAATGCAGATTGCTTGTATACTGATGTATGGGTGTCAATGGGAGAAGAAGAGCTCAAAGAATCACGGGTAAAAATGCTTTCTCCGTATCAAGTTAATGCTAAACTAATGGCAAAAACTGAAAAAGATACCACAATCTTCTTGCACTGTCTTCCGGCTGTAGTTGGAGAAGAAGTAACAGAAGATGTAATTGAAAGCAAAAATAGCAAAGTATGGGATCAAGCTGAAAATCGAAAGCATACAATTAAAGCTATAATGCTTGCTACAATATAAAGTACCGACAACTTTATGTCGATAATAAAAATAGAAAATTAATTTTAATGGTGTTTTCCAGGAGGATTGCATGAAAAAACTGATTATAACAGTTTCACTTTTAGTTTTGCTCACATTTGGAGCATTCGCACAAATAGGGCCGGAAGATAAATCGGTTACGTATGATTCTTACCAAGTGTATAAAGTATACGAACATCCTGATGCGTATGTAGTAATGTATTACACAAAAGGCGTAGAGCTTGGGCAAGTAACACTACCTACGGACTGGTTTAGAACAGGAAATGAAAAAGGCGTTTTAAGAACTCTAGAAACAACTGATTTTACACCATATATTTTAATTCAAAAAAGAGACGGTGCTTTTTCAAAAGTTATTATTACTATGCCTAATGATAGAAATAATACAAGCTGGGGACTCATTGATAAAGGTATTGATGTAGATGCCGGCGGTTTAGGCGACACCCTTATTTTGGAATAACACTATTGTTTAATTTACAAGCCATCCAAAGTGCATTACAGATAAAAACTGAAATGCATGGATGGATTTTTACCAACTTTTCTCACAGAGATTCACTTACAGATTCTTTACTTTCTCTTAATACAGAAGATATTTCTAGCAGAAGATGGGTATATATTATACCTCCTACCGGTAATCCCTTAAAAATTGTACATGCAATTGAAAGTATCATACTTGAATCATTACCAGGAGAAACGGTATTATATTCAGGAAAATCTGAGCTACTATCTATATTAAAAAACTACTCTAATTCATTAATGGCAGTACTGTCAGATTCTGATATTTCTGTAATATCAACCGTAGATGCAGGATTTATTAAAACCTTACATGACTGTAATATTAAAACTACCAGCGCTGCCCCACTTATTCAAATTACAAAAGGCTTACTTACAAAAAGTGGAATAGAAAGCCATGAAAGAGCGGCGGCATTATTATACAAAATTGTAGCTCAAACTTGGGAATATATTACTTTAAAATTTAATTCAGAAACAGAACTAACGGAATACGAAGTTTTTACGTTTATTTTAGATAAATTCAAAAATTACTCTTTGGTCTATCATCATGAGCCAATAGTTGCATTTGGGAAAAACTCAGGCAATCCACATTACAGTGTTTCAAAAGATAATTCAGCTATAGCAAAAAAAGGTGATATTATTCAATTGGATATTTTTGCAAAAGAAGCATATGCTAAAGACGACAATGGAATAATAAGTAAAGATGTTCCAATTTATGCAGACATTTCTTGGGTAGGTGTTTATGATACAACTATTCCAAAGCATTATATAGATATATTTAATACTTTAATTCAGTCTCGTGATGCAGTGTTTAAAAAACTACAAACGTATGCTGAAAATGGGAATATTTTATCTGTAACAGGCAGTGAACTCGATAAGTGTAGCAGAGATTGCTTGCTTTCACATGGTTTTGAAAAAGCAATAAAGCACAGAACAGGACATGGTATTGATACAGCTTGTCATGGCTCAGGCGTTAATTTAGATTCCTTTGAGTTTCCTGATCACAGAACAGTACTCAATGGGTCTTGTTTTTCAGTTGAGCCTGGTTTATATTTTGAAGATTTTGGTATGAGAACAGAAATTGATATATACATAAATGAAAATTACCCTATTATTTCTGGAAAAGTATTTAATACTGAAAAGCACCTACAAATCCCTCAAAATGAATTATTATATATACGTTAATATCTATAATTAAGGAATAATATGCAAAAAATTACAGAATTACAATTTAAACAATTTGATACATTTATTGAAGAACATGACAGCTTTATTGTTGCAGGACATAAAGAACCTGACGGCGACTGTATAGCAAGTTCACTTGTACTACATGACCTATTAATTCAATTGGGAAAGGTTAGTACTGTAATGTCATCAGGACCATTTAAAAGAAGTGAATCTAAACCATACGAAGCATTGTTTAAAACAGATTTTAAACCACAAAGCACAAATACAAAAAAAATAGGACTTTTTATTGTAGATTGTTCTGAAGCTATGCGCTTAGGCGAAACTGTGGAAAAACAAGTAAAAAATTTTGATACATTTATAATAGATCATCATAGAACAGCGACTGTAACAGAAAATTCAATTATAATTCCATCAGCACCAGCTACAGCATGTCTTGTTCAACAATTGTACGAGTATAAACTTTCTTCTATACCTGAAAAACAAGCAAACTTATTATTTTTTGGTCTTTCAACTGATACTGGTTTTTTTAGATATTTAAACTCTGAATCTAATGAAGTATTTTTACTTGCTTCAAGATTAGTTCAAGCAGGGGCAAATCCTAGAAAAATTTCTCAAGATATTGAAAGTGGTAAACCCTACTCTACTAGAAAACTTTTATCTATTTGCCTTGATAGAGCAAAACAATATTTCGATGGTAAGCTAATAATTACATATGAAACGATGGATGATACCTATAAGTATGGTCGTGAAGGTCGCGATAATGATTCTCTTTATAACTTGCTATTGTCAACAGATAAAGTGCTTGCAGTAGTATTTTTACGGCAAGAAACAGATACGCAGTGTACGGCAGGTTTTAGATCTAAAGATGATATTGATGTGAGCGCTATTGCAGCTATGTTTGGAGGTGGAGGACATAAAAATGCAGCAGGTTTAAGTACACAAGAAACAATAGATACTTTTATTCCAAAAATTTTAAATGAATTTGAAAAAATCTTTTAAAAAAGGAAATGAAATATACTTATTTAAAAGATTTTTTACTATTAAAGTATAAAACTTTTTAGTGAAATAATTAATTGAAAGCTAATTTTTTATATTATAAAGAATTAGCTTTTTTTATATATTTTTAAAACTTGGCATACATCTTGCTTTTATACTTTTATAGGATATTTTAATATTTTTTAGGAGTATGTATGAGTAACGATGTTTGTGAAATTTATGAAAGTGTAGTATCCGGTGAAAAAAGTTTAGAAGAAGGCTGTAGAAAAATTGTTGAAGTAATTTTTAAAAATCCTAGAAAGTTTGGAATATCTGATATGCAGGAGGATGATCAAAGTGAGTTTGTTCTTTACTTACTTTTACATATACAAAAAACTGTCTTAAACTATACAAGCGGGTTGTCAAGTTTTTCAACCTATATTATTGGATGTATACAAATGTTGCGTTTTGCTTGGTATAGAGATTATTATCATAAAAAAGCCAGACAAGAAAGCGTAAAGCAGTATTATATTAAAGAGGAAGCAAAACTTGTATGTGAAGATGAGATTGCATATGAAACAAATGTATATCATAAAAGTAGTAACAATCAATTAAATACTACACAAATTCAAGTATTACTTATTCTAGCATTAAAATCCTGCTACTATTTAACACCTTATCATATTCGCATTTTAGCAAGTAAAACAGGCTGTTCTGAAGCTGAAATATACAAAATGAAAGAATTCCTTGAAAGTAGCTTGCAAGGAAAAATAAAACGAAATACAATTATGAAAAATAAGATTAATACCGCATATATTAATAAAAATAGATGTGCCTATGAATTAATGTGTGTTAAAGAAGGTGGAACAATTTCTGAACGCTTAAAAACAAAGCAAGATCTATATTCTTATCGATGGAAAAAATATATACATGACTTACATAATTTTCCAAAAGTAAAGCCCTCAAACGAGCAAATAGCAGAATTACTTAATTTAAAAGTACATGTTGTATATAGAATTTTACATGAGTTAAAAAATGTAAATGAAAATGCAGTTTTAGAATACTACTCTTTTACACCTATGGAGTAATTAATAATAATATGATATAATTCTTTATGATTTTATATTTAGCAACCGGAAATAATCACAAAAAAGATGAAATGAGCAAAATCTGTAAGGATTTTGAGATAAAAATTCCAAAGGATGATAATATTGTATTTGATCCTGAAGAAACAGGTTCTACCTTTATAGAAAACTCTCTTATTAAAGCAAAAGCACTGTGGGAAATTGTAAAAAAGCCTGTTCTTGCAGATGATTCAGGAATTTGTGTTGAAGCATTAGGTGGAGTACCTGGCATATATTCTGCTCGCTATGAAGGTAAAGAATTTCCTAAAGGCAGAATAAATAAAAACTCAAAACTTACTCAAGACATGCAGAATACCTTACTCCTTGAACATGTAAATGAAGCTATTACTATAAACAAAGATAAAAATAGAAATTGCCATTATGTTTGTGCAATGGTACTGTATTATGGGGAAGACCAATTTATATGTGTTCAAGATACAATGGAAGGCATATTAGTAAATAGCATTGAAGAATCAAGCGGTAAAGGTGGTTTTGGTTACGACCCAATAGTATATTTATCAGAGTATAACAAGACCGTTTCAGAACTTAGTGAAGAAGAAAAAAATGCTATTTCTCATAGAGGTAAAGCAACACGAAAAATACTTACTTTTTTAGAAACGTTAGAGGAAAATCATGGCAATTCAAAGAAATAAAAAAAATACAAGAGCGCAGTATTTTTTCATTTTTACCGATAGATCAATTCTAGTAAAAAAGGATACTCTCGATTTACC
>CAYJJW010000141.1:0-5555 GCA_964370555.1 uncultured Treponemataceae bacterium
CATCAGCACTTATTATTGGTGGTGGTATGGCATATACATTCTTAAAAGCTCAAGGTCACACAGTAGGTAAATCTTTAGTAGAAGATGATTTTATCGATACTGCAAAAGCACTTTTAAAATCTGCTGAAGCAAAGGGTGCAAAAATTATTCTTCCTGTAGACCACCTTTGTGCTGAAACATTTAGCCCAGATGCAGCTGCAATCGCAGTTGATGCAATTGACATTCCAGATAACCTAATGGCTATGGATGTTGGACCTAAAACTATTGCAATTTACAAAGAAACTATTCTTAACGCAAAAGCTATTGTATGGAATGGTCCTGTTGGAGTATTCGAATTTGAAAACTTTGCAAAAGGTACCGGCGAAGTTGCACACTTTGTAGCTGAAGCTACCGGAAAAGGTGCTGTAAGTGTTGTTGGTGGTGGTGACTCTGTTGCAGCTGTTAACAAGTTTAAGCTAGCAGACAAAATGAGCCACGTTTCAACTGGTGGTGGTGCATCTTTAGAATTCTTAGAAGGAAAAACACTTCCAGGAATCGCAGCATTAGATCAGAAATAATGACTGGTTACTAGTTACGAATTACTAGTGTTTAGTATTTTATACGTCTGTCATCAATACTATGGTGGCAGATGTTTTATTTTTTTGAGCGTTGAAAAAGTAATATTAATTATTAATTACCAAAAGGATTACACAATGACAATACATGAAAAAGTTTCAGCATTTTTAGGCCGACACGGTATGTATGTAAATGCACCTGATGTGCTTGCAACAGCCGAAGGCATTTTATTTGATATGCAACAAGGCTTAGATGCAAATCCGGGAACAGATTTTTTACAAAGTTCTCAAGAAATGATTCCAACTTGGGCAAATCCGCCTAAAGAATCTCCTAAAAATGAATCTGTTATTGTAATTGATGCAGGTGGAACAAACTTTCGTGTGTGTCTTGTAACATTCGATAATGAAGGGAATCCTACAATTAGTGATTTTCAAAAAACTTCAATGCCTGGTATTGAAAGAGAATTTTCAAAAAAAGAATTTTTCGATACCATTGCGGCAAATCTTGACCATGTAAAAGGCAAAGCTAAAAAAATTGGTTTTTGTTTTTCATATGCAATGAAAATAACTCCTGATGGTGACGGTGAAGTTATTAGTTTTTCAAAAGAAATTAAAGCACCTGAAGTTATTGGAAATTTAGTAGGAGCATGTCTTTCTGATGCACTTGTAGAAAGAGGATGGGAACGTCCTGAAAAAATTGTACTTTTAAATGATACAACTGCTGCTCTTTTAGCTGGTGCTTCAACTGCAACAGGTGGTTTACAATATTCTTCTTATGCAGGTCTTATTCTTGGAACAGGAATGAATACTGCATATATTGAGCCAAATCCTATTAAAAAAATTGAAAATCTTGGACGTACAGCTCCTGCTACACAAATTGTAGTTGCTGAGTCTGGTTTATATAGTAACCTTGCAAGAAGTGAGTTTGATATTGCTTTTGATAAAACAACAAATACACCAGGACGATATGTAATGGAAAAAATGTGTTCAGGTGCATATCTAGGGGCGGTTGCTTCTTTAGCAATTAAACAAGCCTGTGAAGATGGGCTGTTTTCTGAAAACGCATCAAAAGCTCTTCTTAGTGTAGGAACATTTACCCTTTTTGATATGGATAGATTTTTCTATACTCCATTTAATACTGAAACAGTGTTGGGTGCAGCAATTACAAAAGGAAATCAAGATGATAGAGATATGCTCTTTGCAATTCTTGATGCCTTTGTAGACCGATGTGCGCGTTTAACTGCAGCACTTGTAACAGCTACAGTTTTAAAAAGTGAAGCAGGAACATCTCCTAGTTTACCTGTTAGCGTACTATGCGATGGAACAACATTTTATAAAACACATAATTTACAAAGTAGAATTAGAGGGTACTTAAATACTGAGCTTTTACAAAAAAAACATCGCTACTTTGAAATTGTAACATTAGAAAATCCTATTACATTAGGTGCTGCCGTAGCAGGTTTATTGTAATAGGATTCTGTTAGGGTTTTTATTTGATGTGCAGTAAAAAAATATTCTTTACTTTTATTGTGTTTTGTATGTTTTTTTCGCATAATCTCTATACCCAAACCAATAGTACTGTTTCAATATTTGATAACCTTTCACTTATTGAAACAGACTATTTTGATATTATTTTTCCGCAAGTATCGGAAAAAACAGCTCAACATGTTGCAACTCATGCCGATGAATTATATCGTAAAGCAGCCGACTTATTAAATGTTGAGAATTTGTTGAGAATTCCTGTAGTTATTACACAAAAGACGGATGTTCTCAATGCCTACTTTACCGTAGTTCCGTACAGTAGAATAGTGCTGTACGACACACCTCCTAATGAAACTCTCTCAGTATTTGATGATACTATTCTATCTGTTTTTTATCATGAACTGATTCATGCTGTTTCCTTTAAGAATAATCAAAAAAATATTTTTTTTATTGACGATATGGTACCCTATCTTACGATGGCAGACATGCCCCCTTCAATGAGTGAAGGTATTGCCGTGTTAGCTGAAAGCTTAGATGGGAAGGGCAGACTAAATGACTCTAGTAGTATGCATGTGATTCGCCAAGCAAAAATTGAAAATAAATTTCCCGATTGGTCAGATATTGCAGGTGCAAGAACCTTGTATACAGATGGCTCGTTGCCGTATATTTTTGGAGGTGCTTTTACCGAGTATTTATATACTGCCTATGGTGCACAAAAGCTGGTAGAGTTTTGGAACTATACTACTAAAGTTGACCTTTTAAGTTATACAGGAATTTTTAAAAGAGTTTATGGAATATCTATAGGTAGCGCTTGGAGTGATTTTGAAAAATCAATTGTTACTCCCGATATAACAAAAAGCTCTAAACCTTATGCAAATGAAAATATTTTGTATCAAAATGTTTCGGCATCTTCTGAAATTATTGTATGGCAAGATGGGTATACTGGAAATGTGTATGCTGTACCCACTCAATCTACTTATGAAAAACCCAAATTATTATTTTCAACAGATTTAACCTCAAGTATTTCTGTTTCAAAAGATTCAAACTATATAATTCTTTCGGGAGCGCAAGGTTTTTATAACGAAAAAAATGTTACAAAAGTATATGATATTGCTAAAAGAGATTTTATTAAAACAAAAGAGAATCTTAGGGATGGAACAATCGTTTTAGTAGATACTATACTACAAGATAATTCTACAAAAGAGATAAGCTCACATATTCTTACTGGGGTACAAACCTCAGGGCAATACTCATCTCTTGTATTGTACGATGTATCAAAAGAGGATGAAAATCCTATATACACTATTGAGTTCGAATATGGTTCTATAGTGTTTAATCCAATTGATGCAGGAAATGGTTTAATACTAGCTTTTGTAAAAAACTTTAGTCAGTGGGAACTTTTTGTATATGACATAAAAACAGACTCATATTATTCGTATGCGTTTACCGATGGAAGTCCTGTAATTTCTTCATTGCATGTCGCTAACGAAAACCTTTATATGAGTGTAGCCCTTTCAGCAAATTCTCAGTGTGTTCTTGCAGTACTTCCTCTGAATCAATTATCTCAAGAATCCCTTGAAATGCAGGTGCAAGTTAATCAGCGCTCAGGTGGAGTTTTCTCACCTGTATATTTTACAGATACTAATGGAACTGAAAAAATATTGCACCTTTCTCGATACTATGAACACCGAGAATTATCAACATTTGAAATTAATGAGTCGGATTTTACGAGCCTTGAATTGAAAAAAGTTTACTCGAATCATCGAGATTCTTTGAATGAAGATTTTGAAATACAAAATTATAATCCATTTAAATATTATGTAAAAGGCTTGTTTATTCCCTTTATTGGAGGTATAAATCTATCTCCCATTGATGATACAATTTATACTTCATTTGCATTGGGGACAGGGGCTACATACGTTTCGATGGATCCTGTACAAAGATTTCTTGTTTTACTTAGTGGTGGTTATGATTTACTTTCAGAAAACTATGTTGCCGCAGTATCAACTGTATTAACAGAACAAAATGCAACCTTAACAGGTGATACCTATCTTGTGTTTAATAATAGTAGCCTTGAACTTGGTGCAACAAAGGTATTTTTTGATGTTTTTACTCCTGTTTTTTCTGATTTTAGTAGACTGGGAGTTTCAAATTCATTTAGATATTTTTATTATGATACTACAAGTGAGTCTTTAAACAATGGAAGTACTATTGATAATACTGCGGCAGCTTATTATTCAAACATTCGTAAAGCTGGAAGTTCTCCCTATGAACTTTTGGGGTTTACACTACAGTATCAGTTTGCCCTTGAAAAATACTTTGAAAGTGCTTTGCCCAATATATATTATGGAAATGCGATAAAGGCAGAAGCCTTTATTCCAAGGCTTTTACCCGTTCAAAATCCTATGCGTTATACGTTGAATGTACCTTTTACACTAAGTGTTACAAAATACTTTCAATACAATATTAACTGGGAAATGGATGCGAATGTTATTTTGTTTTCATATGCAATTCAAAATCCAATTTCGTTGATACATATATTTTTTCAATACGTAACATTGGATGTTGGAGGAAATTATATTTTCTATAGTGATAACTCTTTTGATGTACGATTAATGAGTAGTTTGTTTGTAAGTACGGCATTAAATACAAGTCTTTTAACCGGTGTTCCAATAGATTTAGGTGTGGATTTTGAATGGAATCCCTTAAAACAGGGTATACAATCTATAGAACTTGGATTAAAATTTGGACTTAATTTTTAAGTTTTATGCAAAAATACCTATACAATATGGTGAAACTTGTTGTATAATGGATATGTATAGGAGATAGATTTGTCTAGGGGAAAAACAATCGGAAAAATATTTGCAATGCTTATTCTCATTGTTATATTAGTTTTGGGTGGAATGTTGTGGTTTGACTATTTAGGTGTTATAAATGCCAGAACAATGTTTGCTCCTGTATATACTATGCTTGGGCTTCAAGTTCAAACATCGGTAACTGCAGGAGATGAAGACTTAACTCTTGTTGCAAATCTTGAAGATGACAGGTTTGCAAAGCGTTTAGAATCGCTTGATATATTGAGTGAAGAATTAGATACAAGAGAACAAAATGTTGCACTTGCAGAAGATCAAAATCTTCAAATAGCTTCAGAATTAGAAGAAATGCGTGTAGCTCTTGAAGAGCAACAAATTACATTTAACAATGAAGTAAAAAAATATGATGATAGAAATATCAATATAGAACAAAATGCACGAGACCTTGCATCTATGCGCCCAACCGATGCGGTAGAAATATTAAATGCAATGGATGACCAAGACATTATTGACACTATTAGAAAAGTTAATGAAATTGCAGCTGCAGAAGGTGCTGCCTCTCAAGCTTCAAACTGGTTATCTATGATGCCACCCGAACGTGTTGCAGAACTTAATCGCAAAATGGCTTCAAAACCGGCGAGTATTAATTAGTAATGATAGATTTGCACATTAAGTGCAACACTAAATAAAAAAAATAGTGGTAAAT
>CAYJJW010000142.1:0-5179 GCA_964370555.1 uncultured Treponemataceae bacterium
ACCTCTCTAGTATAAATTTGCATCGAGTGCAATATGTTCAAAAGTATAGTAGAATGAAGTATACTGAAAAATAGAAAATGTTTCAAGGGGCAAGAGTGTATAATTACTAATTACTAGGTACGAGTTTATTAGATACGAGTTACTAGTTAAAATGAAGGTGTTTTTAGGGGGCGCATCCCCTGCCCCGCAAGCGGGGGCTGGGGTCGCTCTCTTGCTTGTATCTTTTTATCAAGCAAAAAAGGATACCGCGACGATAGCTTCGCTGTTCCTTTGACAGTTAATTAGAGGGTGAAACGGAATCCCTTGCGCATTGCGTAAGGTTTTAATGCACTCGAAAATCACTTAAGCGCAAAATTTTTGGAATTACAAAATCTTTTTCGAGTTTTACAATTTCTGTTTCCGTAACGGCATACTGCGTTGGGTCTCGGTAGTTTTTTTCAAAAAAGGCTATATAGCGCTTATCCGGCGATGGGTACAGTACTGCACTGGGGGCATCCCAATTGTACGGTGTTATTTCACTTGTAGCAAGCGATATTTTAAACAGTGCCGGAGTTGAGCGAGTATATGAGTACACAATGTACTCATCGGTAACAACAAAGCCTGATAACATAGGAGTGCTTTCATATATTGCTATTTTTGTAGAAGTAGAATGTATGTAGGCAAAACCGTTGAGAGGCACGCCTTGAACTCTGAGACATATTATTTCATTACTGATATAGGTTTTATCATCTTGAGTGAAATCTACATAAATAGCCCCCATTGCATCAAGAATATGCTTATTTTCATCCTTTAGAACTAATATTTTTACATCGTTATATTTTTCATCAATTTGTTGTTTTTCAAGCGGTAATTCTACTGCAAGAATATCTAATTGTCTATTTTCTATTGAAACAGAAAATATGGTTTTGTATTCAAGTAAAGAGTTTACAAAGTCTTCTGTATAGTGCTCACCCGAAGTTATTATTTGAGCGCTAAGAAAACCCACAATAAAAAAGCTACCAATAATTATTATCATTTTTTTTATCATATTATGTACCCTCGCTTATCGTTTATTAATTTCTGCAAAACCATAAAAAAGCCCAATAAATGTTTCTAAATCATCTTGATTCTTAATTCTATATCTATCCGGAGCTCGATCAAGATGCCCTTGCAGAATAGTAATACTAACCACATTTCCATTTTTTCTATCGACACCCGTTACGGTTGCAACATGACCTTTCCAAACTAAAATATCTCCCGTTTTAACGTGTGGGTTATCAAAACCAACTACTATATTACCTTGATCGTCTCTGTAATATGTTACATTATCAGGTTCGCTCGGTGCAAAGTCGGAAGAATGCACGGCAGGTATGGGTCTGTCGCCCAACGGATATCCACCTGCATTAAAATCGGACGAAGAATTCTTTCCGGTAGATATTTCACTTGCTTTACCATAAATCCAAAGTGCAACATCGGCACAATCGTATGTTTGCGGAACACTCGAAGCCGATAGCCCCGCAACAGCTTCAGCATAGGAGGTATTATCGCTCATCACAGTGTTTTCATCTCGACCACCAAAACTCACTGTTTGTCCAATTTGCAAGTCTTCAGGTTTTCCAACATAATCAGACTCTGTCCAGTTTTGACCGGTTGCATTTAATTCCCAAAGCATGGCACCTTCTTTTGCAGTATAGGTTCCATCGCCATTATTTGTCCAGTTACCTACATCACTTGCACTTAAACCCCAAAGGTCAATAAAATTTATGGGGTCATTGCCAACGTAGCTAAACCAGTTATTGCCATCTCTCACAGGGTCTACACTTGTAAAGCGCGCCTCTTGTGGAGCATAGTCTCTGTATCCATAATTATACAGCTTAGTTTCTGCATCAAAAGGTTTCCCCAAATATCCATTACTGAGACCCGAAATAAAAGAGCCTTTATACGCATTTCCAAAAGCATCATACTCATACAGCGATTCAAGTTCTCCATAATTTTGGCTTGTACTTCGCACACTACCCAGTATATCGGTGCCAAAATACAGTATGTTTTCACTTGTGCTTTTTGTGTAGCAAAGCCCAACTGCAGAACCTTTTGCATAGAGCACCATTTTTTCGCCTGTAAAACGCATACTATTATTTTTATAATCAGTAACGTTTTTATATCCATCATTACCATCCGTGTCTTCTACAAAAAGATATCTTTCAGAAGAAGATTCAGAATAGGAATACCCTACTCCACCGGAAGTAAAATTCGTTGTAAAGGCACCACTTAAAAAAGTCTCTGATTCTTTAATTATATCATGACTTAGCCCATCATACAAGGTACGCATTGCAGGCAATCCTTCACTTTGAACAATATTTCTTCTTCCAAATGCATCATATGCATATGTTGTACTTGTTTTACTTTTACTACTATTGTCACCAATAATTGATTTTACCATACGATTTGTAGCATCGTAGAGAAATTGTTCTGTTCTGTAAGAGTTATATTTTCCCAGAAGATTTCCATTTGCATCATACGTATACGTTGTCCCGTTATCAAATGCACCGCTGTGTATTAACCTATTTTCAAAATCATATCGGTACTGAATTGTTCCCCATGCATTTGACTTGGTTATTCTATTAGAATTATTATCATAGCTATATGTTTCCTTCCAAACAGATTGCACCGTTCGCAGGCTATTGCTTCGTGCATAACTTATGGTATTTAATAGTTCTGAAATTTCTTTAATTTCTTCATGTGACAAATATAGTAATGTTCCTTTACTCATATTTTCTGTAAGAAAAAAACCTGCTTCGCCGACTTCGTTTTTATCAAACTCAACCTTTTCTTCACTGTACGGATAAAGTACGGTTATAAGCCTACCTTGAGTATCATACTCATATTTTGTAACAAGCGCTTTTTCATTAATTTTTATACTAATTTGTCCTGCTTTATTATACACATAACCTTCAGATCTAAGAACTTCACCATTTGGCTTTAATTCTGTTATAAGTATAATTCTTCCTGTTGTATCATAAAAAGTATGTTGTTTTACACCATTTGCAAAACTTCTTGACGTTTCCCTCATCATGATATCATACGTAAACGATACAGAAAGATGCTGAGAATTATCAACAATATGTAAAAGCTCTCCATTTTTTCCGTACGTATACACTACATCACGATTCCCCGACACATATCGTTTTCTGCGTCCTGCATTATCATACATATAATATATAGTTTCGCCTGCTTTTTCATCATATTGACTTTCAAGAAGGCCGGCCTTATTATATGTAAAAAATATAGTACCTGTTTTATTTGAAGCCTTTACTATACGCCCTGTAATTGAATACTCAAATGTAGATTCACTATCATTACCATAATTAATTGATTTAATTGCATCCTGAAAATCATATGCGATAGTTTGTATATTTTGGTTAAAATCCTTTTTTGATACTAATTGCCCCGCACTATTATACGCATAATGTTGAAAATTACCTAAGCGGTTTTCTTCGTGGGTGAGTCTACCAAAGTTATCGTAGAGATAGGTATACTCTTTATTATTACCGTCCTTAAAGATTACATTTTTTGAATATTCAGAATAATCGTAAGTTTCAACCCTCATGCCACCTCTGTTTACACCTATGAGGCGATTAAGTTCATCATACATATATTCTTTCTTTATATTATTCCGGCCTTCTTCTTTTACAAGCCTTCCTGCCTCGTCATAGAAGCCTTGCCACTGCACACCTAAAACATCTTTTATGGATTCTAATTGTCCTAAATTATTATATGTATACATTACTTCTGTCTTATCTGCATACAGTATTTTTGCTACTTTTCCGATAGCATTGTATTCATAAACTGTTTCATTATTGTATGCATCTATAGTTTTTACCACTTGAGCCAAGGCGTTATACAGAGTCTTAAACGTATTGCCTTCTCCATCAATTCGTTTTATTATTTCGCCCCATGCATTTAACTCAAGTACTTCAGTATACACACCACCATAATCAATAGTAATACTACGAGAATCTTTTGCATACGCCATTCCAATATATTGCTCTGCGTTTTGTATATTGTTTGTTTTTCCCCATACAATACTTGTTACTCTACCTATGGCATCATACGTATAGAATATTGAACCATTTTTCCTTATTTCTTGGATTAATAAACCTTGAGCATTGTATTCATAATTAATTGTATTATTATTTTGGTCTGTTTTTGATACTATAGCGCCATTAGGATTATACACAAAAGAAATTCCTTTATCATTCTTTTCTGCTGTTGCACTCAATAAACCTTGTTCGTTATAGTGTGATTCATACCAACCACTATACTGCGATTGTTCTTGTAAAATCCTTCCTTCGGGGCTTAACACTCTTTTAAGGGATTCATTTGCTGCATTTTCAATTGAGGTCACTCTATTCCATGCATCAAAGTTTAGTATTTTTGTTCGATTTAAAGGAATCATATGAGTAAGAGTTCCTTTATCTAATGTATATAACTCACTATAGATAGTCCCTTCTTGTTGGTTTTTATCATTGATTTTTTTCCTATGCACAGCATAGCTAAAGCCGCTTAACAGTTCATATTCTGTTACCCAAATATCTTCCATTTTATTTTCACCATGAGTTATAGTTTTTATTTCTCCTGAAGGATAGTACGTATAAGACATAAGAGTTTTATTATCTTGCATTACCCTATGTAAAAGATGCCGTTTATCGTATTCGTATTCAAAAACTCTTTTTTCGCTTGTTAAAGAATCTCTTTCTTCAATTTTCACAATATCTTTTCTGTTGTTTACCGTGTACTCACGTTGTAAGCCTGTTGGGCTTATTTCTACAATATTTTTAGAACCATGAGTATATGACCACTGTCTGTTTTCGCCATCGGTATATGTTATAATATTTCCAAACTCATCATGTTCAAAGAATTCTTTAATAGTACCGGATGTTTTTTGTATAACATTGTATGCATCATCATACTCAAAGGTAGTTTTGTTTCCTTTATAATCAATTACAGTGTGTATATTTCCCTTAGGTCCATATAAAGCACTTTCGACCAAAACACCACCATTTCTAAACTCTGTTGCATTACCCTTTTCATCATATGTTACAGACCATGTTTTTCCATCTCTATCGGTGTACTTTGTTATTTGATCAAAGCCATTATACACCCATATTTTTTTACTGCCATCGCTATACTTTTCAAGAAC
>CAYJJW010000142.1:5189-5500 GCA_964370555.1 uncultured Treponemataceae bacterium
TTATAGATTGTGTGGCAATGTTCCCAAAATCATCATAGGTATATTTGCTAGTATAGCCTGTTTTGCTCACTTCTTTTACAGTACGATGATTTTTATCATAATATACTAGTTCCTTAAATCCTGTATGCGTTGTGTATGTAGTATATTTATTTTCTACATCATACATAAAATATTCAGAGTAGCCTTCTTCATTTGTAGTTTTTGTAATAAGATAATCACCATCTTCATTGTGCAATTCATAATCGAAGGCAACAAAACTTTCATCAGGTTTTATAAACTTTACAAGCAGTCCGTTTGCATTATACTCAAAC
>CAYJJW010000143.1:0-5481 GCA_964370555.1 uncultured Treponemataceae bacterium
GTTTTAGGGAAGAAAAAACCGTGCTTCGCAATTAAGGGTTTTGTCTTTCCTAATAGAACGTTTTAATAAAGATAAAAAGAATTTATGAGTCTAAAACGTACTGTTATTGCTAATAAAATTTTATAACGTAAAAAAAAGCATGTTTGCCGCATAAACGTATGTTTATAAGCCAGGCATGTTTTTCTCCTTTAAAACAATTGCTTTAAATGCCTTTTCGGTGTATACTATACACATGAAACCAAACATGGAAGATTATTTCCCAGGGTGGAAAAAGTTAGATCCAAAGCATCAAAAAACACTTTTAGAAGGTGCAACATTTATGAGTGCACCCAAGGGAACACTTTTACATAATGGAGATGCAGATTGCATTGGCGTTATGCTTGTGTATGAAGGGCAATTGCGCGTGTACATGATGAGCGATGAAGGAAAAGAAGTATCTTTGTATCGAATATTTAATCGTGATATGTGCTTGTTTTCTGCTTCTTGTATGATGGATAGCATTCAGTTTGAAACCTTTGTAGAAACCGATAAAAACACTTCGTTTTGGCTTATTCCTGCATTTGTATATAAAAAAGTTATGGATGAATCTGCCGTGTTGGCAAATTATACCAATGATCTTATGGCCTCCCGCTTTACCGATGTAATGTGGCTTATGGAACAAATAATTTTTAAAAGTATGGATGAGCGTTTAGCAGACTTTTTGCTTTCTGAAAAAACACTTGAGGGAAGTGATACCATTAGCATAACGCACGAAAAAATTGCCCAACATTTGGGAAGTGCAAGGGAAGTTGTAACAAGACTTTTAAAGTACTTTCAAGAAGAAGGCTCTGTAAGTTTGAGCCGTGGTGGAGTAACAATTTTGGATGAATCAAAATTGGTAAAAAGAATATCGAGACTTGCAAAAATATAAAAAAAACCGAAGGTCTGCGCCCTTCGGTTTTATAAATTTATGAAAGAAGAGCTAAAATGCCTTCTTTATCTTTTGCGCCAACTGCTTGCTTTGCAATTTTACCGTCAACAAATACTGCTAGGGTAGGGATGCTCATTACGCCATATTCCGCTGCGAGATCACCCTGTTCATCTACGTTTACTTTACCAATTTTTTTGTCGGTAACTTCGTTTGCAATTTCTTCAATAATTGGTCCAACCATTTTACAAGGACCACACCAAGGTGCCCAAAAGTCTACCAAAACAGGTTTATCTGATTTTAAAACTTCTTGTTCAAAATTTTCTTTTGTTAATACTAATGCTGACATAAAAAACTCCTAATAGATTAAAAATACTTATACAATAATAATAACAGAAAAAAATTAAAAAAAAAGTGAGAAAGTTACACTAAAAAGTGTTTTCTTTAAGATTGATTTAAGGAAGTATTGGTATAGTATATATATAACAAAGCAATTGTTAACCACACTACACTCCTCCTTTTTTTAGACCCCTTTACGTTGTAAGGGGGTCTTTTTTTAAGAAAAATTTGATAATTATTTTAAATAAATTAATAAAATTGTACAAATGTTTGATTTTCTTAAGGTTATTTTAAGGTTTATAGTATAATATGGTATGTAGCAAAGCAATTTGTTAACCACACTACACTCCTCCTTTTAGCCCCCTGTACGTCGTGCAGGGGGTGTTTTTTTAATGTGTTACCTGTACAAAAAACTTTCTGTTGCGTGGCCCATCAAACTCACAAAAGTACACACTTTGCCATGTTCCCAAAACAAGGCTTCCGTTATGTATTATGAGTGTTTCAGATGCTCCTATCGTTGAGCATTTTAAGTGTGCAGGGGAGTTTCCTTCCATGTGGCGAAAACGCGGGTCTTGTGGGTACACTTTGTTTAAACCCAATAGCATATCGTGTTGAACATCAGGGTCAGCATTTTCATTTATGGTAATTGCTCCTGTTGTGTGAGGGCAAAATATCAATGCCGTACCCGATACTACACCGAGTTCCATTATAAAACCTTCTATGTGGTTTGTAATGTCGATAAATCCTTCATTTGGGGTTGATAGAGTGAATTGTTTTAGTTCTGTTTTCATGGGTGTAAGTATAGCATAGGTAGTTAATAATTCCTAGTTACGAATTACGAATAACGAATTAAACTGAGGGCAATTGTAATACTTGAAAATATGTTTATTTAATAGTAAAATACAGCATGACTAAAAAATTATCCCAAATTCTTCCCGCAGGAATTTCTTTCGACGGTGAAGATGTTATAATATCCTCTCTTGTATTTGATTCTCGCGATGTTCAAAGCGAATCCCTTTTTTTTGCGCTTCCCGGTGTGCATGTACATGGAAATAACTATGTTGTAAAGGCAATTGAAAATGGGGCTGTTGCTGTTGTTTTTGAAGGAGTCTTACCAAAAGAAGCAATTGAATTGGCAAAAGAAAAATCTGTAACACTTATTAATGTAAAAGATGCTCGTGCCTCAATGTCTCCTATATCGGCTGCCTTTTATGATAATCCTTCAAAAAAACTCATTACCTTTGGGGTAACAGGAACAGAAGGTAAGAGTACAACCATTTTTTTTATTTGGCAGTTTTTACAGCTTTTCGGAAAAAAGGCAGGGTTTATATCTACTGTGCAGTATTCACTTGGTGGGGATGCAATTAATAATCCTGAGCATCAAACAACACCAGAGGCTCCTATTGTGCAAGAAAAATTATACCAAATGCTTGAAAATGGCTGTGAGTATGCGGTAGTAGAATCTTCTTCTCACGGGCTTTCATTTAAGACAAGTAGACTTGCCGATATTCTTTTTGATGGTGTTGCAATGATGAATGTAACCCATGAGCACTTAGAATTTCATGGCACTTACGAAAACTATAAAAGTGATAAGGCAAATCTTTTTAGAAATCTCACGCTTCATGACCATGTAAAAACAATTAGTGGAAAAAAACAAAGCGTGCCGACTTTAGGTGTTGTAAACCTTGCAGACAGTGCCGCAACCTACTTTGCCGATTGTGCAAAAGGGCATGAAGTTGTCGGTTTTACATCGAGTACAATTCATGATGATAACAAGAACACTTTTTCATATTTTTATAACATTGAAAATATAATAGGTGATGAAACAGGTGTTACATTCGATGTATGCTCTGATACCGTAAAAGAGACGGTGAGAATTAACCTCCCGGGAACATTTAATGCCGACAATACGCTTACTTCAATGCTTTTAGTTTCTAAGCTTACCGATACACCATTTGCAGAATTGGTACAAGGAGCAAATAAACTTATTCCAGTGCGGGGCAGAATGACCGCAATTGATAAAGGGCAAGATTTTGAAGTACTTGTAGACTATGCGCATACTCCATCATCTTTTACAACAATTTATCCGCCTCTTAGAGAGCGAATAACAGGAAAAATAATTAGTATTTTTGGCTCAGGCGGTGAGCGCGATACAAAAAAACGCCCCATTCAAGGTGAAATTGCCGCAAGGTATAGTGATATTGTCATTCTCAGCGATGAAGATCCAAGGGGAGAAGAACCAATGGATTTATTGGAAGATATTGCCGTGGGATGTGCAAATCTTAAACGGGACGAATCGCTCTTTTTAATTCCCGATAGAAAGTCGGCCATAAGAAAGGCATTTTCAATGGCTAAAAAGGGAGACCTTGTGCTTCTTTTAGGAAAGGCCCATGAAAACTCAATTATTTATAAAGACTTTGTTATGGATTATGATGAAATAGAAGAGGCGGAAAAAGCCTTAGGCGAAATAGGCTTTGGGGGAAAATAATGACAGTAGCAGTATTGTATGGTGGAAAAAGTGGTGAGCATGAAGTGTCACTCATTTCTGCGTCTTCTGTTGTACGAAATATAGACAGAAACCGACACACTATTGTGTTAATTGGTATTACAAAAAAAGGCTTGTGGTATGTGCAAAATGAAAGTGAAATAAAAAAACTCCTTACTAATGAAAAGGCAACCTTATCAATAAGCGAAGAAGCTCAAAATCTTATAACAATTCAGCCAGGCGGTGGAACATCAAACGCTTTTTTTTGTAATGGAAAAAATATTGCAGTTGATGTGGTGCTTCCTATTTTGCATGGAACATATGGTGAAGATGGGCTTTTACAAGGTCTTTTAGAAATGGCAGAACTTCCGTATTGCGGTTGTGGTGTTATGGCAAGTGCCGTAGCAATGGATAAGGAAAAGGCAAAACAAGTATGGGCTCAAGCGAACTTACCGATTGTTCCCTATGTTTGTATACGTTCTTCACAAAAAACTGATGCAGAACTGGAAGTTATTTTTAATGAATCTGTAAAAAACTGGGGATTTCCTCTTTTTGTAAAACCTTGTTGTGCGGGTAGTTCTGTTGGAACGGCAAAGGCAAGTACTGTAGAAGAACTTAAAAAAGCAGTTAACAATGCCTTTTTGTGGGATGAAAAAATTCTTATAGAACCATTTGTGCCTGCACGAGAAATTGAGTGTTCCGTAACTGGGAATACTGCAGAACTTTTTATAATTGACGGAAAAGAAAATAAGCGTAGTGTAATGTCTTACGAGCTTGGTGAAATTGCTCCAACGCATGAGTTTTATGATTATGAAGCAAAGTATACAGACCCAAATGGTGCCGCTCTTATTATTCCTGCAAAACTTACAAGAGAACAAGAAGAAAAAATTAAAGATCTTGCAAAAAAAGCATACAAGGCTTTGGATTGCTCCGGGCTTTCAAGAGTTGATTTTTTTATAGATAAGCAAACGGGCGATATATTTATAAATGAGCTTAATACACTTCCCGGTTTTACATCGATTAGTATGTTTCCAAAAATGTGCGAAGCAGGTGGGCTTGCCTATAAAGATGTTATTGAACTCATTTTAGAGCAAGGTGTTGAGCGGTTTAAAAGCCGACAAGCTTTAACTACAAGTCTTTAAGAGAGATTAACATAAAAATATTTTAGAGTCTTCGGGCCTAACGAGGAAAGTATGAATACAATAAAAACAAATGAAAAAGCGCATAGTTACGGGAAAAAGAGATTTTTTTCTAAGCTTTCAGATATAAAAGGAAAAAATGTTACGGTAATGGGCTTAGGCCTTCACGGTGGTGGTGAAGCTACGGTACGGTTTTTCTTAAAGCATGGTGCAAATGTTACTGTTACCGATATGAAAACAGAAGAAGAACTTCGCCCTTCGGTTGACTCATTAATGAAGGATACCGCTATTGATACATCTCGTTTGCGCTTTGTGCTTGGAGAGCACAGAATAGAAGATTTTGAACATGCCGACTGTGTAATAAAAAATCCTATTGTTAAATATGAAGGGAATAAATTTCTTGGTGTTTCTAAACATATTGAAAGTGATATTTCAATTTTTTTACAGTTTACAAAGTCAAAAATAATAGCTGTTACAGGAAGCAAGGGAAAGTCTTCTACGGTGAGTGCTATTAATTATGGATTAAATGAGGCAGGTATTAAAACACTTTTGGGTGGGAATATTACGGTGAGCCCTTTAACCTTTATTGATGAAACACTTGGCGATAAGCC
>CAYJJW010000144.1:0-5408 GCA_964370555.1 uncultured Treponemataceae bacterium
TAAGCTTTTTCTTACGCTTGTGCGTAGCTATCTTTTTGCGCTTTCTTTTTTTTCCGCAGGGCACTTTGATACTCCTATCTAAATTAAAACTGTATTACATTATGACCGATTTTTGAAAATAGGTCAAGTACTCAAGAATTATTCTTCCAAAAATCGTGTATTTTTTTTTCAATAATAGAAACTTTTTCAGGATTAATAAGCTCTGAATGAGCAAATGTCTTAAAAAAAGTTTGCTGTCTTTTTACGTATTCTTTTGTATTTTTAACAATATGCGCTTTTATATCAACAATAGATTCATGTTCAAAAAATTCCTTATACCCAATTGCTTGCATACCCGGATCTTCTTTACCAAAACTCATTTCTTTTAAGTCGAGCACTTCTTTTTCTAAGCCCATTTCAAACATTATTTCAACACGCTTCTCAACTCTTTCATATAGTTCTTGACGAGAACGTTCTAGGTTTAAAATAAGGAATCTATAACCTTCAACAGTTTTTTGCGGAACTAAAAAACTACTTCGAGGCTTGCCGGTCGCATGACAAACTTCAAGAGCGCGCTTTATTCTGTACTCATCATTTATGTGTATTTTTTCAGAACTTATAGGATCAAGAGCTTTTAGTTCTTCCCAAAGAATTTCAGCACCTTCGCTTTTCATCCTTTCTTCTATTTTGATTCGGATAGCATCATCTACGCGAGGAGTGGTTGGTAACCCATATACAAAATTTTTTATATAAAAAGCTGTTCCACCCATTAGCACAGGAATTTTACCACGGCTGTAAATATCAAAAACGGCATCTTTTGCATGGCGAACAAAGTCACCAACTCCAAACTGATAATTGGGATCACAGAGATTTATGAGATGATGTGGTATTTCTTTTAAGAATTCTTTATCCGGTTTCGCTGTACCGATGTCCATATATCGGTATACCTGCATTGAGTCTGCACTTATAATCTCAGCCTTACCGGAAAGAGATGTTACCTGGGATGATGCAAACAAATTAAATGCTAAATCTGTTTTTCCACAGGCTGTAGGGGCACTAATTACAACAACAGGAATCAATTCTTCCTGCTGTGCATTTGTTTTAACTGAATTGGTAATATACAGCCTATTGTTCTATTCTATATTCAACTTGTTTAGAAAAAAGCTGTCTTGCTGCAAGCGAAACAACCTTACCGTTGTTTTCTTCAATGAGAGAATCCTTAATCATTGAAAGCTGATACACACGACGGCTGGCTGCACAAGTAATTTCATATACATTGTCGCGAAATTCTACTAGTTCCATAAGTGGAAAAACCATATTTTAACTCCTGAAAATTCTATCTATACCCAGCACAGACAAAAAATATTTCTGTACAAAGCTTTTTAGATTTTATCATTAATATTAAAAAGATTCAAGCATAATGATAAAATCTATGAGTATTATTTTTCGTTATTAAAAACAAATGAATCAACATGTTTTGCCAATTTGTGCATTTCAATACGATTTGTATTTGATAACGTTTTGGCAGTATTAATAACCTTTCGAATATCTGCTGTACTAGCATCCATATCACTAACTGCAGAATTTATATTTTGTCTGTTTACAGCTAATTCATCAATTTTACCAACAATAGTTACACTATCACTTAAAATATTTTCTGCTTCAAGCTGAACAGAGTCTGTTATAGCTTTTATTTGATGTATTGCTTGAAGAATTTGACTACTTCCGGCAGATTGTTCTTGCATAGCTCCCATAACTAAAGATTCTTGATTTTTTACAGTTTCTGCTTGTTGGAAAATCATATCAAATTGTTGCTCAACATGCTGTATCTTTTCTGAAATATCAAGAATAGATTGTTTTAATATCGTTAGCCTATTTGTAATACTTCTACCTTGAATATTTGAATCATCTGCAAGTTTTCGTATTTCATCAGCAACTACCGCAAAACCTTTTCCTGCTTCTCCTGCATGAGCTGCCTCAATTGCAGCATTCATAGCTAAAAGATTTGTTTGATCTGCAATACTTTGAATTACGGCACTAGCTTCTAAAAGACCTTCGGACTCGCTTAACATTTTTTCAGAAATACCTACCGTCTCTTGAACTTCTTCAAGACCTTTTTCTGAAGAATCTGCGAGAACCGTAACAGCTTCAGTGTTTTTTCTTACGGTATCTGTTACAGATGAAACATTTGCAAGCATTTCTTCAATCGCAGCAGATGATTGAGTAACATTTGCTGATTGCGTAAGAATGCTTTCATCCAATTTCTGAAGGGCGCCTTTTATATTAACAATCAATTCAGAAACAACACCAAGACGTTTTGCTTGATCTCCTGAAAGCTCAATAACCTTAAATATACTTTCTACTACCGTTGAAGTACTTTGAACGGCTTCGGTCATCTCATCGTGCATTTTATCGGTTGAACTTTCTGTTGTATCTATTGCAACAACCAAGCGCTCTAAAAGAGTTTTTGTTTCTGCATAAAATGTATTAAGACTATTTGTTAATATACCGCACTCTTCTCGAGCTTCTGTAGGTAAAAGATCAAATGTATATTTCTTTTCTGCGAGAAGCTCTAAAGCATGATTTATACGATTCAAGGTTTTTTCAGTATCTACCGCAAAAGTACGAATTGTCAATGAGCTTACTATTACACTAAGAATTGCAAGTGGTAGTACATCTCTAATATATAAATCGAGTGTAAAGTTTTGTTCACCAAGTATTAATGCTACTGCAAAATTTGTAAGAAAAAGACCTACAAGCGCTAAAAACGTAAGTACAATCATACGGTATTTTTGAGGCATCATCATATATTTTTTTTGAAATGGAAGCCATCCTAGCCATTGTTGATAGATTGTTAGAGCTTGCATAGAAAAAAATGTTCCAAATGTAAAAGCAAGACCTAAATTGTTCAACAACATTGCCATAGGGTCAACAACAACACCAATCGCAGCAATTATTTGAAGTGCAACTATCCCTGTAATAATATTAAGAACTATTGGAAGGCCTAAAAGCACATTCATGTATGCGATTGCAAGTTTATTCATTTTTGCAATTGATTCTTCACTGCCATCATAACTTGCAAATTTTTTGTTTATTACATAAAGCATAACTCCTGGCAACAAATAGGTAAAAATTTGATATCCTACTAATACAGGGGAAGTCATAAGCTGAGCAGCATGTGCTGTAGAATATACGCCATAGTATATCATCTGAAACATTGAAAAGAATAAAGGAAACAAAATAGCTACATAATGAAAAACAATCATCTTTAATGGTGGTTTTACATAAACGAAATTTGACATACACTACCTCCGTAAATACACTTACACTTATACAACAATTGTATTGTCATTATGTTACAGAATTAATGCGCATAAGACGAGTCTAGACATGAAAAGCAAACGCATTGCATCTTTTTTAAATTATCGGGCAACCCGGATTTGAACCGGGGACCCCAAGTCCCCCAGACTTGTACGCTAACCAACTGCGCTATTGCCCGTAGTATTATCGTTGTCAATACATTTTCATAATAACAGATTTTCTATATACTGTCAATTATAGACAAATTTCATTATCCTTATGACATTGTTTTACTTTCAGCTAGATTATCAAGAAATTTTGCCATTATGATAAACGCTTGTTCTGTTAAACTTGCCCCACTATCGTGTTCTGTATGCATCATACGCCAAGTACGTGGTAACTTTTCACTCATCAATAATGCTTCTGCTGGATCAATATTTGCATCTCTCAATGCTGCTATGGAAGCACTTGTAGACTGCGAGTCCATGGCTAAAAATCCTGCTCCGTGAGCAGCAACGCCCTTTGTCATAATTGCATTTGAAAGATTTTTATCTCTCTGTAAGTTTCGCATATACAACGAGGCTTCATCAGATGGAAGCACCGTAAGAGCTACGGCAGGAATTCCATTTGCTATAAAACCTGCATTATCGCTATAAGGAACAGGGATAGTTATCCAATTACCTTTAGCTGAATCTCGAGCTAGTTTACATGTTTTTTCAAATAATTCATCAAATCGCTTTATAAACATTGCAGAAGCCTTCGTAGATCTCCCTGCATTAGAAACTGCGAGCACGTCCCCTCTTCCGCATCCATCAAGAACAAAGACATCATCATTTGAAAGTCGCATTTTTTTAAAAAGGCCTGCAAGAGCAAAAGCTCCTTGATTTTGGGCATTTCCAATTTCTTCGCCATCCGTTAAAAATATTCGAACATTGCATGCATTTGAACGATGTACTGGTGCATCTAAAATACGCTTTGCCCATAACAAAACCTGAAACACTGCTGCAGAGTTATCATTTGCCCCAGGTGTTATATACTCTCCATTATCGCTAACTGCCCTATCGTAATGAGCAATAATAGTCTTCATTTTAAACATTGGATTATACGTTCTTTCAGGAAACTGGATATATATATGGTTACAATTATCTAAGGGAATAACGCTAAAGGGTATTCCCATTTTTTCTAAATACAGTCTTAAAAAAGCCAATCTATCGCATGATGGCTCGATAAACGAATTAAAATCATCCGGCAAGAAGTTCATAGTTCAATATCGGCAAAAAGCTATATTTTGCACATGAATATTTTAAAGAGTTCTATAGAATTTAAAAAGCTCATTGATGTACTATCAATGAGCTTTGCAACAAACATATCAACTTTTATATAAAAATTAATAATCTCTTCTAGGCGGTCTAGATGGACGTGGTCTATCTTCTGCGATATTTACACGAATTTTTCTTCCATCAATTTCAGTTCCGTCAAGTGTTGTCAGTGCAGCGTCCGCACAACTTTGTTCTGCCATTTCAACAAAACCAAAGCCCTTTGATCGTTGTGTTTCTCGATCTCTGATAACAATAGTTGATACTACCTCTCCATACTGAGAAAAAGCTGCGCTTAATCCCTCTTCGCTCGTTGCGTAAGCTAAATTGCCAACATACAGTTTTTGAGCCATTTCTTCCTTACCTCTCATGAGAAATTTTGTAATACTTGTAGTATACAAAATTAGTTTTACGTTATTCTCAACTTGTATGCAATCAGAACAGATAAATCGGAAGAAGCGTATAGCACTTCAGAAGAAGTATTCAGACGACATTACATTTTAAAGAACGTGTCAATAATAGTATGGGGGTATTTCTACTATTTGTCAAGTAAAATATCCCCATTTAATGATTATTTTACAATAAAATGTTGTTTTTTGAATAAAATTACCCCTAATTACACAATTGTCTTCGGTGTTAGCCTAAAATCAATTTCCATTGGAATATTGTCTTTCTTTTCAAACTCTGCCACAAGCTCGCTTGTAAAGGCACAGCCTGTTTTTTTTGCATGTTTGAGGGCTTCATACGAAAAGTAAAAATCGGTTAGCCCACGCTCACCTTCTCTGAGTATTGAATATTCCCGATCGTAAATCG
>CAYJJW010000145.1:0-5401 GCA_964370555.1 uncultured Treponemataceae bacterium
AATTCTTCATATGCTGCCCCATCATATGCTTCTTCATATGTTTGTGCTGTTTCTGCATCATACCAAGGTTCCGCTGTGTAGTCTGTTTCAGGTGTTGCGCCTCTAGTCATGCTTCTGCTCATCTGACCACCAGACATTGCGCTAATAAATATATTAAAAAAACGTGTGTAGTTACTCGAATATCCAACATTATGTAATATTTCTTGCAACCTTGTGTATTGTTCGGGATACGCAAATGGAAAATACATAGCCATTCCATAAGAATTATCAACATCTGAACTATTGTAGTAATATTTAACGGCACTATTTACAGCTTCAATAACGCTATCGCCGCCATCCACATTTGCTTTCATAACATAATCAACAACATCAATTTGATCACAATCGCCGCCACCAAAATCTTTAGCATCACTTCTTGCAATAGATATTTTTTTGTATTCGTTATTGCTAATATCAATAGTGGTATTTGCAAAATAATCAGTTAAAACATCATATACATACGGCATTTGTCTTAGTTCTATAATAGACAATGTTGCTTGAGGAAAAAAGAGTGAGTCTTCGCATACCTCTACAAAGTCATCAATGATGTTTATTCCAATGTCAACGGTGCTCATAGATGGATTACTGCTTAGGTTTGTAAGCCAATTTGTGTAGTGCCACCCAGTACCTGGTTCTAATTCTTGAGAAGCAATCATGTAATCGGCGTATGGTTCAAGCATTAGTGCTGTTTCGGCCGTAGCCATGAGGCACGCATCAAATCCTACAAAATCAAATTTTACAGGGCTTTGTGAAAAAGCAGTGGCAAGATCTGATAGGGTAAGCATATCGTATGGATAATATTCATCTACTCCAAAACCAGATATTGTTCCTCCTCCGTGATCCCACATGATAAGGCTATAACGGTCAGCAGGAAAATTATACACCGTATCATGTATGAAAGCACTTAGTGTATCTGATGAGGCCATATTGCGCAGCCCTAAATCTTCATGTACAGGAATTAATTCACCGTCTTTTACTTGCCAATACTGACAAGTTTCAGCACTTATATTTGTATTATGCCAAACGTATGAACCACCTGTCATAAGAATTAGATTGACATTTTCACCAAAATCTGCAGACATCATTTCAGATATATCCGTAGAAGCAAAACCATTTTCTGTTTCAAGATCTGACCCTATGAAGTACATCATTATTGTGTGTATATCAGTATCATCTTTAGCTATAGTGTAGAAATCTCTAAGTCCCTCAATATCTAAGTCTATACCATGCGTGCCTAATCCGTACTTCGGGTTATCACTGTAATCACTGCTATAGTCATCAATTTCACTTTCGTCAAGCGGAATTAACATAAGTAGAATAAAGACAACTACAAATGCTCCTAGAATTTTTACCAAACGACCTTTACCTTTTTTCTTCTTTTTTGTCTCATTACGCCTTTTCTTGGACATATTTTGTTGCATATCGTTTGATGTATCATCAGGATTTGTACCATTTATCTTAAATCCACAAGAAGAACAAAAATTACCATTTGATTCTACGGGTTTCCCACAATTTGAACAAAACATATAATATTCCACCTAGTTAAAAATTTGTAAAAATATAGCATATCTGCATGTTATAGCCAATTAAAATACTCAACGTAACATGAGCAGTTGAGCGTATGCGACTTATGCCTCACACTGTAAAAAAAAATAAGTGTTTCTAATAATCTGAATATACAATAGCTTCTGTTTCATAAACATTATTATAAATATCAGTTAAAACAAAATATACAAGAGCATCCATATCTCCAACATCTTCATAACTTACGGTAATATCACGTCTCGGAACAGTATATATGTCATTAAAGCTATAAAAATCATCATAATTTAAATCGTAATCATAGAAATCAATAATCCATTCTAGTGTATCTCCCGGTTTTAAATCAAAAAAACCTTTTCCAATAGGAGTTCCAGTTTCGGCAAATTTTCTATATCCTACGACGTACCCATTAGGCTCATCGCTATTCCAATTTATTATCACTTCAACATAGTCATCATCATTTAAGTAAGCAGGAACATACCCATACGTAAACCAATTGTCTTCTGCATCATATTCTTCCACTTCTGTATAAAAAGGTACTATATTTCCATCTAGAGCTACCCAAGTGTAATCAAAGTCAATTAATAAATCTCCGTCATCGTCAAACTCATATACATTATCACTACCTAAGTCCATATAGCCTTCGCCGTCATCAAGAAGTACTTGTAACTCTATTTTAATTATTTCTTCCCATTCTTCTTCAGTGAGTGTTAAAACAAAATCTTTACCTTTTTTATCAATTACCAATTCGTCATATATTTCGCCATTATATGCTTCTTCATATATTTGTGCTGTTTCTGAGTCATACCAGTTTTCTGTTGAATAATCTACTTCTTGTTGTACATTTGTTTCTGAAACTCTACCTTCTTGACCACCTGCCATCGCACTTATAAATACATTAAAAAATTGTGTGTAGCTTTTTGAGTAACCAACTTTATGTAATATTTCTTGCAACTTTGAGTACTGATCGGGATAAGAAAATGGAAAATACATAGCCATACCATGAGAATAAGCAACATCTCGGCTATTGTAGTAATATCTAACGGCGCTATTTACAGCATCAATAACGGTATTGCCACCATCGACATTTGCTTTTGTAACATAGTCTATGACATCAATTTGATCACAGGCTCCATTTCCATAAGCTTTTGCATCATTTCTTGCTACTGATATTTTTTTGTATTCATTATTTTTTATATCTACAGTGGTGTTTGCAAAATAATCGGTTAATACTTCATAAACATACGGCATTTGTCGCAGTTCTATTATAGACAATGTTGCCTGTGGTGAATACAATGAGTTTTCACATGCAATTACAAAGTCATCGATAATGTTTGTTCCTATATCCACAGTGTGCATAGAAGGGTAGCGGCTTACATTTGTTAGCCAATTTGTGTAATGCCATCCATTTCCCGGTTCTAATTCTTGAGAAGCGATCATGTAATCGGCATACGGTTCAAGCATAAGGGCAGTTTCTGCTGTAGCCATGAGACATGCATCAAAGCCTACAAAGTCAAATTTTACAGGGCTTTGTGAAAAAGCAGTTGAAAGATCTGATAAAGTAAGTATTGATCCTTCATAATACTCATCTAGCCCAAAGCCTGAAATGGTTCCCCCTCCGTGATCCCATAATATTATACTATAGCGTGTAGCCGGAAACATACTTACTGAGTCTTGAATAAAATTTGTTAGCGTTTGTGGTGACGCCATGTTAAGCTGTCCCACATTATTATTGATTGATAGAAGTTCACCATTTTTGATTTGCCAATATTGACAGGTAGCAGAATTTATTTTTTTTTCATGCCAAGTATGTGAGCCACCTGTCATGAGTATCAAATTGATATTGTCACCAAATTTTGCTGAAAGCATTTCAGAAATATCTGTAGAAGCAAAACCGCCTTGAGTTTCAAGATCCGATCCAATTATGTACATCATAATTGTGTGAACATCTGTTCCGTCTCCTTTCTTTTCTGTATAAAAATCACGCACACCTGTAAGCCCTATATCTTTCCCATATGTTCCAGAACCTGGATATACAAGTACATCTTTTGTGGTTGAACTTTGAGCATAAATGGGAAGAAGTAAAAGCATAACGAAAAAGCTTACTAAAATCCTTGCAACAAATTTAATGTTTTTTTTATTAGAATAATTCATATATGTATTCCTTAATTGATGATATATTATTTATACCATAATAAGAATGAAAAAGCAATATTTGTTATTGTTAATTCCTTAAAGAGGTAGGGTGTTGAAAAAATTGTTTTTTTGTATTATAATTTACTAATTAGTGATGCTTGCTTTTGCTATAGATTGCTAGATACATTACCAGATTTTTTTTATTGGAGGAACTATATGTTTTCAAAGAACATACTATCGCTTTTACTTATTTTTACAATTATTTTTATGCCGTTTACGGTTTTTGCAAACGATTCAGCATTTTCTTTTGAACGTTTACAAAGAGACCCCTATGACCCCTCTAAAAATGGAGAGAGAGCTTCTCCTATTGAACTTGAAGAAAGAGAACTTCCAGAAAACTATACAAAAGTTATCGATGGAAAAAACACGGGATTAATATTACCTACAATAACTGCTGTCTTAGATAAGGATCCTTCTCGCTCAATTACAAAAACAAAAAGTGTTATTAAACAGTATCGTGGTACAGATATTTATGGAAATGTTTTAGGTGATGAGTTTTTTCTACATAGAAATCAACTTAGTGAAGTAGAAAAAAAGGCATATGATCAGATATATATGGATATAGCGCAGTTGCGTGATGAAACTGAGCTTGCAGTTGCAGTAGCTACTGATAGGTGGCAAGATGTTTATTTAGCAGTTTTTTATGATCATCCAGAATTGATTTGGATAAACGGGGCATGTTCGTATTCCTATAACAATGATGGAACAGTTCTTACAGCAACACATGTTTTTAATGACCTAGCCGACAATGCACGGGAGAATTATGCAAAGACTCATGCTGAAGCTTTAGCTATTGTACATGCTGCAGCAAAACTTCCAACTAAGGCTGAGCAAGTAAAATATGTAAATGACCGTATAGTAGCTACTACTACATATGTGGCAGACTCACCATATAGCCAATACGCATATAGTACCCTTGTAAATAAAGAAACCGTGTGCGCAGGCTATTCAAGAGCTTTTTCGTATTGCATGCAGTTATTAGGGATTCCTTCTGCATATGTAATAGGTTATGCTGGAGGATTACATGCTTGGAATATAGTAAAGCTTGACAACGAATGGTACAATATTGACGTTACATGGAATGACACTTCAGCAGGTAAAGAAGGGTATGAATACGATTACTTTAACATTACAGATTCACAGATTTCAAAAGACCATCAAAGAATTGAATACGCTTTAAACTTCCCAAATGCTAACGGAACAGAATATTCCTATAACAATTTTTTCAAAGGAAATGCATATGGTTCAGATTATTCAAATTTTAAACCTTACGAAGAGAAAATTGTTTTTATAGGTGACTTAGTTGCAAAAGTTTCTCAATCCTCTACAATAATTGATTCGCAAGATACTTCCGAAATAAAAGATTCTACAGTAGATAATGATACAAACTCCGTTAGTAACGACAGTGACAGTAATTATAGTGACTCAGCTTCTGATGATGACGACTATGATTATGGTGATGACTACGAATATGATGACGACTATGATTATGATGACGACTATGATTATGATGACGACTACGACTATGATGACGACTACGACTATGATGACGACTACGACTATGATGATGACTACGACTATGATGATGACTACGACTATGATGATGACTACGACTATGATGATG
>CAYJJW010000146.1:0-5372 GCA_964370555.1 uncultured Treponemataceae bacterium
TCGCATACCGCTTCCAAGTTCATCGGCAAAACCTATTTCTCTAAAAACTTTTGATTCTATTTTCTATGTGAAAATCCTCTAAACTGTATGAAAAGTGTATGAAGAATTTATATAAACAAATACAAGGTAATAATACATAAAATAAAGATGTTGATTATTTTCCTATATAGTGATAGTATACAAATATATTAAGTATCAAAGAATCACATAGATTAGTACTATTTGAGTTTAAGGCTACGTGCGAATCCGAAAGGATCGCAAGGTTCGAATCGTGTTGGAGGCAAAGAAATTATAAAGGCTAAATCTGGATGGATTTAGCCTTTTTTTTATTTAAACGGCAAATGTAGGGTTGGTAGAAGTATGCGATTAATAGACACTTCTATTTGGGGGTACCATAGTGGATGAAAAATCAGTGGTAGAAAAACACGAGTAGTACACATCAAAGCGCTCTTTTGTTAACATAGTGTCTATGGCATTGTACAAATCTTGGTTTTCAAAAATGAGTTTTGTTACTACAGGATTATATCGGGTTTCTATTTGAGAAAGAAGGTCTTCTTTCATATCTTTAAGCGTTTTTTCGTGTGCATAACTTCGCCCTATACTGTCGGTTGCAGCATCAATTGAGTCTGCTATAGACACAATATCAATAATTAATTTTACAGGCGAAGAAAGGTTGTCAAAATCCTTTGGGTATCCAAAGCTACCATCACAACTTTTGTGATGTCCGAGTGCAACATCTGCAAAATATGAAAATATTTCAACATCGCCTTTAAAACTAAAATTAATTAAGGATTTAAGAATTGCATATATTTCTGTATCATGTGAAAAACTTGGTGAGTTTTTTATAAAATTTTTTGCATTGCTTGCATGTTGTTTAATTATTTCAAATTCTTTATCATTTAACTTTCTTACATAAAAAGATACAACGTGAGAGTATACAATTTTTCCAATATCATGAACTAAACTTGCATACCATACAAAAAGTAAAATTTCTCCTAAATTACTTTTTACATCTTCTATTGACTCAATACCAGGAAGTCCAATAAGGGATTCAGGATTGTGCTTTGCAAGGTATTCAATAATTCTAAAAGATATTTTTCCAACCATTACAGAGTGAACGTATGTTGGAATATGCCTAAAAACAGTTAACGTTAAAAGCATTCTCAAATATGCAAAATCTTCAAAAATTCTAAGTGTTCCTGATGCAAAATTTGCCAAAAGTCCTGTTACATAGGATTGTGACACCGTATGTGGAATATGCATTGCATAATTGTATACATCTTTTTCAACTTCTTTTGCAACAATAGCTCTCTTTTCTTTTGAAAAATCTTCTTCTGGTACTTCAGATAAGTAATAAAAAAAGAGCCCTGCAATATGAAGTTTTTTATATAAATTATCGTAAGAGTAGTCATCATTCGCTTGTGAATACATGGAATATAAAAAGTCAACAAGCTCTTTTGCACTTATTTGTTCAGTATAATATTTTGTAGCTTCAAGAAAATACATATAGCGAACTTCACTACTGGTATAATCATGTGTTTTGTAATCAATACCCTTTGATATTTCTTCTACTATGCTTTTTGCAGAGTTGTAGGTGCGTTCAATATATTTTTTGTCAAAAGCAGGGGGTTTTGTAGAGCGTAAAGCAGAGACAACAGCAGAGCACATGTTTTCTTTTGTGTTTCTAAAATATGCATCCCACGGAAAATCATCATCAATCTTTTTTGCGGTGTTTTCCCAAAAATCATTTGCTAAATCGTATCTTTTAAAGTTTTCTTCAACGTTTCCGTCTTCTACACTGATATAATAATTTGCAAAAGAGCGAACAATTAAATTTCTTGTAGGTTTTTCAAATTCTGCATATCGGTCACTGTATTCTATAATTTTTTCAAAACACTTAGAGCGTTCGTTTTTAAAAAGACTACTATCAAGATATAAAAGCGTTATTCCCTTAAAAAACATGTTTTCAATATACATGGTTTCGTTGTTTGTCTGTTGTGCGTATTCAGTTAGGGCATGTCTAATATCATATGCTAAACCTGTGTCAATATTTTCCTTATAACTAGACAAAAGGCTTGCAAGTTCTTGTAGTTCTAATGCTTTTGTATCATTAAGGAGTGTAGGATCTTTTATGTAAGGAGTAATGTAGGATGCAATTATTTCGTTTGTATTTGCTATAATGTCTCGAATTTCTTTACTGCGTTCATGAAGAACATCGTTAAGATTCTCTCTTGTAATTCCTTTTGTGATGGAAAACTGCGTTGAGGCTATTTCTGTAAATTTTTTTTCAAGATCTATTAGTGTTTTATAGTATTTATTCATAGGTATATTTTTTAATTAACATCAGGGAAAATATATCACAGAAAGTGATTTTTGTATAGAGAGAATTTACAATCCAAATAAAAATGCTATACCCACATATGCTAGTGAAATAATGAGTATTACGGGACCAAATGTAATAATAGCTGCAATAAGCATTGCAGGTAAATCACCTTTTTCTAGTTCTATTGTATAAAATCGCTCTTCAAGTTTTTCTTTGCTTTTTTGTTTTGGCATCGAGCTTTTTAGTTTATCAAAAAAAATCATTCTGCCTCGTTAGTATGGTGTAATGGATGGTGACAGGCACTAAAATGGCCATCTTCATATTCTTTCCAAAGAGGAACTTCTTTTGAGCATTTTTCGCTTGCATATGTACAGCGTGGATGAAACTTGCATCCGCTCGGTGGATTTGTAGCACTTGGTACATCACCCTCAATAGCCTTAATTTCTTTTTTTTGCGTATCATGTATAGAAGGAATTGAATCTAATAATGCCTGAGTATAGGGGTGATGTGGTGTATAAAATAGTGAATTTGAGGGGGCTAGTTCTACAATGTTTCCAAGGTACATCACGGCAATTCTATCAGAAATAAAACGTACGGTAGAAAGATCGTGCGATATAAATAAATAGGTTAAATTATTTTGTTCTTTTAAGTCTAAAAGAAGGTTTATTATTTGAGATTGAATTGAAACATCTAAAGTAGAAACTGCTTCATCGCACACAACAAATGTAGGATTTAAAGCTAATGCCCTTGCTATGCCTATTCTTTGCCTTTGCCCGCCTGAAAATTGGTGTGGATAGCGGTGGAGCATGTAGGGTTGAAGCCCACATTTTTCCATTATGTTTAAAATATATGCATCAATTTTTTTATTGCCTTTTTTAAATATGTTATGTGCATAAAGGGCTTCTGATAGTAATTGCCCCACGGTGTGACGAGGATTTAATGATGAATATGGGTCTTGAAATACAATTTGTAGTTCTTTTCGCAAATTTCTCATATCATTGTTAGAAAGCTCTTTGAGGTTTTTGCCTTTGTATTCTATGGTTCCGCTACTTTGACTATATAATTGTAAAATAAGTTTTCCTAAGGTTGATTTTCCTGAGCCTGATTCTCCCACTAGTCCAAATACTTCATTTTCAAATATATCTATCGATACATTGCCTACCGCTTTAATGTATCTTTTTTTTCCAAAAAAATTGAAAGTCTTTTTTATTTCAAAGTGCATGTTTGCATTTTTTAAGCGAATGAGTATGTTATTTTTCAATTCTTCGTTCCTTTTGCTCTCTCAGGATAAAAACATCGTACCGATTGTTCATTAGCAATTGCAATAAGTTCCGGTTCGTGTTCTTTACATTGTTCAGTAGCAAATTCACATCGAGGGGCAAATTTACAGCCTTTAGGAAGTTCAAGAGGATGGGGTACACTTCCTTTAATTGATACAAGCCTTTTACCGTTTGTGTTTGTTACAGAAGGAATACTTCTTAAAAGTGCTTGCGTATAGGGATGAGAGTAACTCGTTTCATTATTAAAAATATAGTTTACCGGGGCTGTTTCAACTACTTGCCCACAGTACATAACGGCAACAGTATCAGCAACTTGATGTATTACCCCTAAATCATGCGTGATAAATAATACGGCAGTATTTTGTTCTTTTTGTAATTCATTAATGAGCCGTAAAATTTGTGCTTGTATGGTAACATCGAGTGCCGTTGTAGGTTCATCTGCAATAAGCAGTTTTGGTTTACAGGCAAGTGCAATTGCAATCATTACACGTTGTCTCATTCCGCCTGAAAACTCATGAGGGTACCTTGTTACCATGCTTTCAGGATTCGAAATGCGAACTGCTTTAAGAAGTTCAATTGCTGTTTTCATGGCTTCTTTTTTGCTTTGTTTTTGGTGAAGCATTAATACTTCTGCTATTTGTTTTCCAATGGTAAATACAGGGTTAAGGCTTGTCATTGGTTCTTGAAAAATCATCGAAATAGCGTTTCCTCTAATGCTTCTCATTTCGCTAGCATTTTTTTTAGAGATATCTTCTCCTTCAAAAAGAATTTCACCTTTATAAATCTTTTGATTTTTTTCAAACAACTGTAAAATACTCATTGCGGTTTGACTTTTTCCAGAACCTGATTCGCCAATTATTCCAAGAGTTTTACCTTCTTCTACCGCAAGAGAAACTCCATGCACTGCTTTAATTAATCCGCGCTTTGTGTCAAAATAGGTGTGTAAATCTTTTATTTCAAGTAAACTCATTTCTACTCCTATCTCTCACTTGTTTTTGGGTCCATGGCTTCACGCAGTGCATCGCCAATGAGGTTTACACACACCGCTGTAAAAATTACAAAAAGAGCCGGTATAAGCCAGCGCCACCAGTAAAATTGAATTACGGCTATATCTTGGGACGACGTGAGCATGTTGCCCCAAGATGGGGTAGGCTCAGATATGCCAAATCCCAAAAAGGATAGGGCTGCTTCTGATAATAGAGAGCCTGTATAGCCAAGTGAAATATTTACTATTACAAGACTAAATATGTTGGGAAGTATATGACGCCACATAATGGTATTATTTTTTATTCCCAATGCGCGTGCTGCTAGTACAAAATCTTTTTCTCTTTCAAGAAGCAATTGTGCTCGTATTAAGCGTGCTAACGACATCCACCCAAGAAGTCCTAATATTATCATAATTAAATAGAGTTTTTGTGTATCATTCATATCGTGGCCAATTGCGTATGATAGCGTAATAGCAATGGGATAAAAAGGAATGGAGGAAAATACATCTGCTAAGCGCATAAGTGCATGGTCTATAATTCCGCCAAAATATCCCGCTGCCAAGCCAACAAAGAGTGCTAAAATAACCGAGATAACAACTGCAATGGCACCAACGGTGAGCGATATTCTTCCTCCATGAATAATGCGGGTAAAAATATCGCGCCCAAATTGGTCTGTTCCGAATATAAAGCCATTATTTCCAAATGAATGTATAGAATTATTGTTGCCTATGGCGTAAAATTGGTAATAGTTTGCAAAAATAGTTTCTATGTTTCCTTGTTTTT
>CAYJJW010000147.1:0-5335 GCA_964370555.1 uncultured Treponemataceae bacterium
AAATGACACCTGAAAAAATGATGAACTTAAACTCTTTAGGTATTATTATTTTAGGTTTGGTTGCTTTCTGTGTGGCTACAGCATCTGGTGTATTAGTTGCAAAGTTAATGAACCTTTTCTTAAAACAAAAAATCAACCCGCTCATTGGTTCTGCAGGTGTATCTGCTGTTCCAATGGCAGCTCGTGTATCAAATAAAGTTGGATTAGAATATGATCCATCAAACTTCTTGATTATGCACGCTATGGGACCTAACGTTGCTGGTGTTATCGGAACAGCTATTGCTGCCGGTGTATTCATCGCAACATACGCAAATTAATTACTAGTTACTAATTATAAAGCTCGGTTGATATTTTATCTTCCGAGCTTTTTTTATTTAAAAAATATTGTAAATTTAAAATGTATGTAAAAAAATACATACAATCCCCTTGCGTGTTGACACAACCCAATTCATGAGTATAATATAGGCATGAAAAAACTAACATCTATAGTAACTATATGTATAGTATTACTTCTATTAACTTCATGTCAAACTATGATTCTTAATGCCGTTGGAGACTCTTTATCAGGAGCAGATAAAAATGGCATTGCACCTAAAACTACTTCCGATAATGATATGATGTCTGTTTTAACCGGAGAAGAAGATCCTGTTTTAATGGGAGATTTTTTTCCTACAGCACTTAAATTGTATGAGGTTATGTTAGCGCAAAATCCTGAACATCAAGGTTTGGCAACAATGACCGGCTCATTATATGTAATGTATGCAAACGTTTTTGTACAAGCAGAAGCTGATATGTTAAGTGTGCAAGAATATGAACTACAAGCTTCAGAACATCAAAGGGCAAAACTTCACTATTTGCGAGGTAGAGACTATGGTTTTCAAGCCTTTGATTTACGATATGAAGGTTTTTCAAATGCACTTTTAAGTGGCAATACTGAATCGATTACAAATGTACTTCAACAACTTAAAAAAACAGATGTGAATGCTGCATATTGGTTAGGAGCAGGGTGGTTAGGAGCCTTTTCGGTAGATCCTTTAGATACAGACCTTTTAAAAACACTTCCTGCAGCAGTAGCCTTAATGGAAAAAGCAGCAGAGCTTGACCCTAATTATTCAGATGGTGCAATTTGGGATGTATTAACAGCTTTTTATGCCGCAGCTCCTGCTGATTTTGGTGGAAACTTAGAAAGAGCCTACCTTACAAGTGAAGAGGCTTTTAGAGTTTCTGAAGGTAAAACTCCGGGCCCCTACATTACATATGCTACTTCATTTTGTGTACCGGAACAAGATATAATTGGTTATGAAGAAAATCTCAACAAGGCTCTTGCAATTAATCCAGATGATAATCCTTCTGCAAGACTTGCAACAATTATTAGTCAACAAAAGGCCAAATGGCTTTTAGAACATATCGATGACTATTTTATAGTTTGGTAACATAGGATATATTTATGAATAAAAAAAGATTAGTTTTTGTAATGCTTATTACAGTATTGGCTTTTAGTGCTTTTGCACAAAAGGTAACCGTTAAAGTTGCATCTGTAGCTCCTGCTCGCTCCCCATGGGATATCGAGCAAAAAGCAATGGCTGCAGAATGGTTAGAAATTACCAATGGACAAGTTGAATTAAAGTTTTATAATTCCAGTTCAATGGGTGGTGAATCTGGTGTTATAAAAAGAATGAAATCGCTTAGACCCGGACAAAAAAGCCCTATTGATGGAGCAATTTTTACAAATATTGGTCTTTTTGAATTAACACCTGATTCTCATGCACTTACACTTTGCGTACCTTTCGTTTTTAGAAATCAAGAAGAACTTAGTTATGTTTTAGACGAAATTCAATCTGCTGTTAATGATGCAGGTTTTGAGCTTTTAGGATGGTTCAATGTAGGTTGGGCAAACTTTTTTGCAAAAGAGGAAATTAGAACACCTGAACAATTAAAAGCTGAAAAGCTTGGTTTTTCTGGTTTGGAATCTGCAGGACTTATGGATGCATTTAAAATTGCAAACTTTACAATGGAAGATGTGCCAACAGAAAAAAAACTTCAAAGTATTAGAAGCTCAAATGGGATAAGTGTTGTATATTCAATTCCTATGTATGCATACGCTACTCAATATTATACTGAGCTTCCATATGTTATTGATGTGCCACTTAATCCAATAATGTCAGCCTTTGTTGTTTCAACAGAAACATGGGATGCAATCCCTGATGAGTATAAGCCAGAACTACTTGAATCTCTTAGAGAAACAGAAGAGAAATTTATTTCAGTTCAGCAAAACTCGGATCGCGAATATCTAAACAAAATGCAAGAAGAGGGTAGTACACTCATTACTCTAACTGATGCTGAACTTCAAGATTGGGAAACAACTCTTAGGGGCGATGCCGAAAAAATGACAACTATTCGAGATGGTGTAATAGATGGTGATTTTTACAATGAAGTTGTACGGCTTCTAAACGATTATAGGAATAATAATGCAAACTAAGGTTTACAATTTTTTTAGAAAGGCAGAAAGTTGTCTTGTTGTAGGACTCATAATTCTTTTATGTGCTCTACCATTTGTTCAGCTTATTTCTGAAAAACTATTTGACATAGTTATACGCGATATAGATGCTGTAATGGTAAATATGGTGTTTTTGTTTTCATGCTTTGCAGCCTTTATTACATGGAGGGCAGATAAGCATATTTGTATAGCTACTGTCGATCAAATAACCCATGGAACGGTAAAGACGATAATAAGTCATGTTAAGGCATTTATAATTCCTTGTATACTAATAGCACTATTCTTTGCATCCTTTTCTGAGTTTTTTGTCTTATTTTATCCTGAAGATATTATTTGGGGTGTACAACTACGACTAATTTTTGCTTTTTTACCCATTAGTTATATAGCAATGGTTATAATGGTACTGTTAAAAAAAGAAAACAGACTTACTGCAATTATTGGAGTTTTAGTAGGGCTACTTTTATCTACAGGTCCTATAGCAGGGGTTCTCTACTTTTTATTTGGTATCGAGGATTTTTCTATCTTATACGCGATATGGGATTCATGGATTGCTTTTTCAGGAATCGCAACACCTTATTTAGTTGTACTTCTTATAGTATTAGCGTTTTTAGGTGTTCCATTATTTTTGGTAATTAGTGCAATTACCTATATAGCTTTTTCACAAGGCGGCGGCTATGTAGAAGTTTTATCTGTTGAAGCGTATACTATTTTAACAGATAAAAGTATTGCCGCTATTCCTTTATTTACTATTGCAGGCTTTATTTTATCAAAAAGTAGTGCAGGCAGGCGCCTAGTAAATATTTTTAGCGCAACATTTGGCTGGTTTAAAGGTGGTGTTATTGTAGCAACCGTTTTAGTCGCTGCTTTCTTTACTACCTTTACAGGTGTTTCAGGTGTAACAATACTTGCTCTTGGAACCTTGCTTACAACTGTTTTAACAGGAGTAGGGTATTCAAAAGATAGAGCAGAATCGCTTATTACTTCTACCGGTGCTTTAGGACTTTTATTTCCACCTAGTTTAGCCATAATTATGTACGGTACAACAAATTATTTTTCTGTAGATGTTTTTGATTTGTTTAAAGGGGCTGTAATACCAGGTGCAATTTTAGCTATTGCTATGATTGCAATAGGAATATACTACAGTAAGGGTTCTTCAGAAGTTTCTTTTTCTGCTCACAAATTAGTAAGTGCTTTAAGAGATGGTATTTTCGAAATATTATTACCAATTTTTATTATTTTTGGTTATTTTGGTGGAGTTTTTTCACTGTTTCAAGCAGCTGCATTTGCAGTTTTGTATACATTTTTTATAAGTGTTTGGGTGCGAAAGGACTTTACTTTAAAACGAGCCGTATTGGTTATTGTTGAATCACTTCCCACAACCGGTGGAGTTTTAGCAATTTTTGGAGCAGCTAGAGGACTTTCATTTTTCTTTTTAGATGCAGATATTCCACAATTGTTATCAGACTATGTACTTACCTTCATTGATTCAAAAATTGTATTTTTACTTTTGGTTAATATAGTTTTATTGGTTGTTGGTTGTTTAATGGATATTTACTCTGCAATTCTCATTGTTTCGCCATTACTTATACCTATAGCTGACTCTTTTGGAATACATTCTGTACATATGGGTGTAATATTCTTAATGAATATGCAACTGGGATTTTTAACTCCACCTGTTGGAATGGATTTATTTATATCGTCCTATGCATTTAATAAACCTGTTGTAAAAGTTGTAAAAGGTATACTTCCTTTTATTTTAATACAATTTTTGGTATTGCTTCTTGTAACCTACGTTCCGTGGTTTACAACTGTATTACTTTAAAACAACCGAAAACCAACTATATATCGGTTGTATATAGTTGGTTTCTTTTTTTATAACTATGATAAAAAGAAAATCAAAAATACTACTTTTATGTTTATGCTCACTTTTATTATTTTCATGTAACAATGAAGTAGATGAAAATCAAGAAGTAATCACCGAGATTGATCCTGCGTTGATACAAGAAGAGTATAAAAATAGCGCAATTAGTGAATATGTGGCAAAGCTAACATTGGAGCAAAAAATTGCACAGTTGTTTTTAGTTTCTGTTGACGGAACTCAATCAAACTTATCTGCAACAACCCATCCTGTCCCTCCGGGTGGCTATGTATTGTTTTCTCGAAACACCGCTGATGGCCCTGAAAAAGTAATATCGCTTATAGGTGATACCATAACACATTATTCTAAGTCTAATGAAATTCTTCCTTATTTTTCTATAGATCATGAAGGCGGAATTGTTAATAGACTTAGAGGGGTTGCAAGTCCTTTGCCATCGGCTCAAGCGGTAGCAAAAGTGCTTAATGTTCAAGAAGCACAAGAGCTGTATTCGTATTCTGCTTTGCAATTGAAGGCTTTGGGAATACATGTTAATATTGGCCCTATGGCCGAAGCAGGGTATAAATCAAATAGAGAGTTTGCAGGGACAAGAACATATGGCAACAGGGAAACTACAGTACAGTATTCAACTGCTTTTTTAAATGGGTTTAGAGACAATGGTATATATTGTGTTATTAAACATTTCCCTGGTAATACAAATGATGATCCTCATTACTATTTGCCCACATTACGTGTTGATAAAGAATCAATTCTTACTCTTTATGTTGAACCCTTTACAACATTAGTTAAGGATGATGGGCTTTTAATGAGTCATGTTATTGTACCTGCCTTTGATGAAAAAAATCCTGCATGTCTTTCACCTACTTTAATTCAGGACTTGGTAAAAGGAACATTAGGTTTTAACGGATTAATTTTTTCCGATGACATTCTTATGAATGCATTACTTGAAAATGGTTATCCTC
>CAYJJW010000148.1:0-5259 GCA_964370555.1 uncultured Treponemataceae bacterium
AAACAAGTGGTGTTTCTTTGTACTGAGGAAAGCTTTTGTGAAATTGTTTTGCCTCTTCTACGTGTTTTGTTGCCATTACATCGAGATAGCTGTCTTCCGTTTTTGGAAGATTATTTTTTTTCCAAAGAATTGTGTCCATACTATAATGATACCACAGATTTTCAAAAAAGCAAGTAAAAAATCTAAAAATATTTTAGAAAAACTAAATATTTTTTAGCTTTTAGCTTTATATCAATTATTATAGAATCATACATTGACTATTTGATATTGACGTGATAAGATATACTATCAGTATCTCAAAATAAAAAAAACGTAGGATACCATGGACTATAAAAAATATGCCGTTCAAGCAGCGGATGATTCAGACAGCATTATATACATATCCGATATGGAAACGTATGAGTTAAAATATCTCAATAAGGTAGCCCGCCTTGCCTTTAATTGTCCAAATAATGAAGACTGGCAAAACAAAATGTGCTATACTCTTTTACAAGGGAAAACAGAGCCTTGCGAATTTTGTACAAATCATTGCATAAAAGAAGACACCTTTCATAGGTGGGAAATTCACAATAAAGTATTAAATAGTTATTATTCATTAAAAGACATCGTTATCGATGTGGAAGGTAAAAAATTCCGGATGGAAATTGCTACCGACATCACAGAATTAAAATTAAAAATTAAGCATGAAGAGGCTCTTAATGCCTGTGTAGAAACCCTGCACACAGATGATTCACCAAGTGAATCAATTAACAAGCTATTAGAAATACTTGCAAATTACTACCAAGCAGAAAGAGCATATATTTTTTCCATTAATAATGATGCAGAAACAATGGATAATACACATGAGTGGTGTAACGAAAACATTGATCCTCAAATCGAAAACCTAAAAAATATTCCTATAAGTTATGGCGCTACTTGGTTTGAAGGATTTGATAAACATGGTGAATTTAGCATTCATTCCTTAGAAGATGACGTTGATAAAGATTCTGACCTATACAAAACACTCGAACCCCAAGGAATTACATCGCTAGTAACCATCCCACTCAGACATAAAGATACTTCTTTTTTGGGCTTTATAGGACTCGATAATTATACACAAACAAAACTTGGTACAGAACTCTTAAAATCTATATCAAAATTTATTGAAGACTTTTTTGATAAAAACCGCCTCATAGAGCAATTAAATAAACTCAGTTATAGAGATTCATTAACAAGTATTCCAAACAGGCATAGTTACAATAGAGCCCTAGACTATTATGAAAAAAATCCACCAAAAACCCTTGGTGTAATGTATATTAATATTAATGGACTAAAACACATTAATGAAAGCAAAGGCTATAAATACGGGGATAATTTAATAATTACACTTGCAAGCATACTTACAAGCCTTTTTGGCGATCATGTGTTTAAAATTGACGGAGATGAGTTCATTGTACTACAAGCAAATATTACAAAAGAACACTTTGATAATTTAGAACAAGAACTCCGTATAGATACAGCAGGAAAAGAAGACCTTGCAGTTTCAATTGGTTCTCTATGGAATGATGAAGCCAAAAATATTGCAGAACAAATTGGCCAAGCAGACAGTCTCATGTCGCTAGAAAAAAGCCAGTATTCAGGCAAGTTTGTAAATCTTCACTACCAATCATTGTTAACAAAAAATATTTTAAAAGAAATTGAACAAGGCTTATTCCAAGTATACTTACAGCCTCAAATAGACTTAAAAACAATGAAAATTGCCAGTGCCGAGGCTCTTGCAAGAAAATTTGATGAAAATGGCAAAATGCAATTTCCCGACACCTTTATTCCTTTTTATGAAAAAGAAAATATTATCCACTATATGGATCAGTATATATTTTCTGAAGTATGTAAGCTCATTGCATCATGGGACAAAGATAAAAAAGCAACTAACATAAAAATAGCAGTAAACTTATCACGCCTTACGCTGCAACAACCAGGCATTGTAAAATTTTTTACAAAAACATGTCAAGAACAAGGGGTAAGTCCAAGCCGCATAATAGTTGAAATTACGGAAAGCATTCAACTTATAGATAAAGAATATTTATCAGCAATTACAAATGAGTTTATTGCAGCTGGTTTTGAACTTTCACTAGACGACTTTGGAGCAGGATATTCTAATCTCACCCTATTGGTTGATACAAAATTTGATGAAATAAAAATAGACAAAGGCCTTGTTGATTCTATTTTGGATAATGAGAGAACTCAAAGAATGATTAAATACTCAAAAGATATTTGTACCGCACTTGATGTCTCTGTGTCTGTTGCTGAAGGTATTGAAACAAAGGAACAATGCGAAATTATTACAAAAATGGGATTTGACAAAGGGCAAGGATACTTATTTGACCGGCCTATTCCACTCGATACATTTGAAGAAAAATATATAAAATAAAAATACAAAATTATACAATATGTTGTTTTTTATATTGACTATTTTTTACTCTTCTATCATAATGAGATATGACTAAACCAAATAAGACGGATCTTACACAAGGCAGTATAGTACAGCACTATGCCCACATCGGCATTCCTGCTAGCCTTGGATTCATTTTTAATACTTTTTACAATGTAACTGATACATGGTACGGTGGCAAAATTTCAGGTGATGCCTTAGCGGGACTTTCTCTTTCATTTCCGGCCTTTTTCATTGTATTAGCTCTCGGATTAGGCATTGGAACCGCAGCCGTTGTTCTTATTTCTAATGCAATAGGTGCTAAAAAAAATGATAATGAAGTCATGTATTTTACCCAATCAATTCTTTTGGGTTTAATAATTTCAATAATTCTCTTATCGTTACAAAAGCTTTATATTGTGCCCCTCTTTACCATAATGGGAGCTAGTGGTGAATCGCTCAATATGGCTGTAAACTATATGGAAACCATAATAGATGGTCTCCCCTTTTTTATTATTAACAATATTTTAAACAGCATGCTCAATGCACGTGGCGACACTAAAAGTTATCGTAACGCTCTTATTGTAGGCTTTTTTATAAACTTAGGCCTTGACCCACTTTTCTTATACGGTTACGGAATAATTCCTGCGATGGGTATTCGTGGTATAGCACTTGCAACGGTCAGTGTGCAAATTTTGACACTTGCATACCTTGTTTATCAAGTTTCTAAAATTGAACCACAAGAAGGGAAAAAAATATTTTCACTCATAAGAGCAGATTTTACCCACTTTTTTTTACCCCACTCAAAGGTAATTAAAGATATTTTACAGCAAGCTTTTCCTGCCATTTTAAACTCTATGTCGGTTGCGACAGGGATGTTTGTTACAAACTATTTTCTTAACTCATATACAAACGCAAATGCAGTTGCAGGTTATGGAGTAGGTCTTCGTATTGAACAAATATTTTTACTACCTGCAATGGGCATATCCGTTGCCTTAGTGTCAATAGTTGGTCAAAATTTTGGAGCTCAAAACTATAACAGAGTACGAAGCACCTTTAATATAGGCTTAAAAATTGGAGCGGTAAGTTTTGCAATTACTGCTTTAGTTTTAACTCCCTTTGCAAAGCAACTTGCAAATTTATTTTCCAGTGATAAAAATATTATCGAATACATTGTGTTTTATTTACGAGTAGAAGTGTTTGCATATTATTGTTATATTTTGTTGCCGGTTTGTAACTCCACCTTGCAAGCAATAAAAAAGCCTTTATTTGTTATGTGGATGGGATTTACTCGCCAATTACTACTGCCAACAGTTGTTTTTTATGTTTTAAGCACCATATTTGGAATGCAAGCGCGAGGCATTTTTATTGGCATTGCTTCAATAAATTGGCTTGCAGCATTGGTATCGTTTTGCTATACGAGATATTTATTAAAAAACTTAGATAAAAATATATTGTAACATATATCTACAGTTTTATTGCAACAGAAACAGCAACTTGAGGACTACCTGTTTCTATATCCAATAAAGGAAATGCATTAAAAGCAATATCTCTAACACCTAAAATATTTTTTAAATCATCGTTATAGGCAGAGGCATATGTCCAAGGGCGAACCATTTGAAAAACTTTCGACCCAACATATATAACCGCATATGAAAGAAAAAGATACCCCGCAATTTGACCATATCGTATAGAATCATCTAAGGTAGGGGTATTACTCCCCGAAACATCATTAATAATACTAGGCACAAGTGTTACTCCACTTACAAACCAATAGGCGGCACCAACACCACCAACACCAAAAGCCAGCAAATCAAGGCCTAACCCTATGCCACCTCCAAGATTATCACCTTGCACAAAGGATCCAATTCCAAATCCTAAAAAAGTATTCAATACAAAAGGAATTGCTATATCATCTCCTTCATATGAAAGATCTGAATAAACATCAAAAAGTTCTGCCTGTGAAAGATTTTTCGCTTCTTTTATTATAAGTTCTTCATTATCAGCTAAACTATCTTCAACCAATAAATGGATGTTAACCACTGAACTAGAACTGTCTTGTGAAAATGCGTAAATACCCAATACTAGTAATACAATCATAATAATAGCAGCTTTCATAATACACTCCTATAATAAGTATATTTTATGAGTATGTTTCTGTCAAGTTTATTAATATTGTATTCTTGCCGTATTTGATTACATTGGAACGTACTTTACGGTTAGCTCAGGAATATTTATATCCATTGCCTTTACTTTGATTACATCGTTTAACTGAGTATTTGGGCTTATTCCGATTAAGGCTTCTTGTGCAATAGACGGAATAAGCATGACGGCTTGTTTGTCTTTTAATTCTACTACAACAGCTTCACCTACCCACTCAGGGTTTCTTGCTAAATATACGAGCGTCCAATGCAAGCTACTTTTTCTCTCAGCTTTAACCGTTGCAGAACTTGCAGCATCGCCCGCACTAATACGCTCTAGCATTTCATCTTTGTCTAAAAGTTCCCGTTTATCAATAAAGGCACGCAATTGTTGATGCGAAACTAAATCGCTATATCGTCTAAGCGGACTTGTTACTTGCGAGTACATAAGTATTCCTAAGCCTGCATGACCTCGAGGAGTAATACCAACAGAACGACGCTTCATACATCTTCTTAGTTTATATTGCCCCGCAAGTCCTGAAGGTATTTCTTTTGGAAGATCTGGGGATTCTTGAGAAACATATGGAAATGCTATATTATGTTTAAATGCAAAGCTTGCTGCAGCTTCGCCTGCCAAAAGCATACATTCACGCACCACTTCTGAAGACGTTGTTTGATTTACAGAATCTATGGTAACTTCAACATCAT
>CAYJJW010000149.1:0-5023 GCA_964370555.1 uncultured Treponemataceae bacterium
TGTAGCTATTCGAGAAGGGGTGTATAAATCATTTGAAATTACAAAAGAACATTTTTCAAACCACTACGATAACGTTCCAAATAGTTTCTTTATTTACAATTCGTCAAAACTAAATGATGTCCGCCAATTTGCAACAAGTGGAAATATCGAAATAATGATTATCAATATTGATGCAATAAACAAAGAAGGAAACGTTTTTCACAGGCCTCATGACAAAATGAATGGTGAAGCTCCTATTCGGTATGTTCAAGATACTAATCCTGTTGTTATTATTGATGAGCCACAAAGTGTAGACAATACCGACAAAGCAAGGGAAGCCATTGCAAGTTTAAATCCTCTCTGTGTATTACGCTACTCTGCAACGCATAAAGAAAAAATAAATCTTCTTTTTAGACTTACTCCGGTAGATGCCTATCAAATGGGACTGGTTAAACAAATTGTAGTTTCTTCAAATCAAATTGAAAACGACTTTAATAAACCGTATATTAAACTTCTTTCTGTTTCACAAGAGGGAGGATTTAAAGCAAAGGTAGAAATTGATAGCAAAAACAAAGATGGCATTGTTGCAAGAAAAACGTTTACTATTAAGCCAAATGACGACCTTTACGTAAAGTCCGGAAACAGAGATTTATACGAAGGCTATATAGTTTCAGGAATTGATTGTAGCCCCAATTTTGAAAGTATTGAATTTTCAAATACAGAATCTGTGCAACTTGGAAAAGCAATAGGCACTGTTGATGAAAACAATATTAAAAAAGCACAAATTAAACGCACAATTGAAGCCCATCTCGATAAAGAACTTATGTACAATGCAAAAGGCATAAAAGTACTATCGTTATTCTTTATTGACAAGGTAAGTAACTACAGGGGTGTTGAGGGCGAAGATGGCATATATGCACAAATGTTTGAAGAATGCTATACAAATCTTATAAACCTTCCAAAATATGCAGAGCTAAAAGAACGGTATACGCATTCTATCGATGCGATTCATAAAGGATATTTTTCGCAAGACAAGAAAAAGGTTTATAAAGATACAAATGGTGATACAGCTGCCGATTATGACACCTATAAAACGATCATGGTAGATAAAGAATGGCTATTATCATTTGATTGCCCCCTACGTTTTATTTTTTCACACTCTGCTCTAAAAGAAGGGTGGGATAACCCAAATGTATTTCAAGTGTGTACGCTTATTGAGCAAAAATCGGTGTTTACGTGTCGTCAAAAAGTGGGGCGTGGTTTACGTCTTTGTGTAAATCAAGATGGCGAGCGAATAGAAGACAAAAATATAAATATTCTACACGTTATGGCAAATGAAAGCTTTACAGAGTTTGCAGAAACACTTCAAAAAGAAATTGAAACCGAAACAGGTATTAAATTCGGTATACTTGAACTGAGCCTATTTAACGGCATGAAATATGAAGAAGTTATAACAACAGAAAAACATGTAGATGAAAATGATGCAAATCTCACTATACATTACATGCTCAATAATGATTTTATGACAGAAGACTTTAAACCGACAGAAAAGGCAATACAGGCAGTAATAAAGAAAACGCTTCCAATTCCTGAACAGATACATGTAGCAGTTGAAAGTATTGTAAATGCTGTAGAAAATAATGCACCGGTAAAGGCACAGGATATTATCGGTAAATCGTATACGGAAACAATTATTACAGAAAAAGAAATAAGTCATGCAGAGGCAACTGAACTTATGGAACACTTTGAAAACAAGGGCTATATTAGTAAGTCCGGTAAAATTAAAGATACCATGAAAAATGCTCTTATTAGTGGAACATTTGATTTACCGAAAAAATTTGAAAGTGCTCGAAGCCTTCTTGAAAGTCAAATTGTAAAGGCAGATAATCGTCCTCCAATTAGAGACGCAAATCGTGAAGTGATTGTAAGGCTTAATAAAAAAGTTCTGTTATCACCTGAATTTGTTTCACTTTGGGACACTATTAAACAAAAAACAGCCTATAGGGTTCAAATTGATTCTGCAAAACTAATTGAAAACTGTGTAAAAAACCTTAAAGCTATGCCGTCAATTCCAAAAGCAAAAATTATTACCAGAACGGCAAATATACATATAGAAAATGCAGGTGTATCGCACATGGAAAGAGGTTTTAAAATGAGCGACCTCGAAACTACCTATGATAAGCTTCCAAACATTTTAAGTATACTAAGTGAAGAAACACTCATAAAACGCTCTACGCTCAAAAAGATACTTGTAGAAAGTGAACGACTCGCAGATTTTCTTAATAACCCTCAAGCTTTTTTAGAAAAAGCATTGGAAATAATTAAGCAAAACCGTCACGACCTAGCCATAGACGGAATAAAATATGTAAAACTTGAAGGGCAAGAATATTTTGCAATGGAAATATTCGACACAGAGGAACTCATTGCAAATCTCGACAAAGATGCAGTAGCAGTGCAAAACAGTGTGTACGACTATGTAATCTATGATAGTTCTACCGTTGAAAAACCCTTTGCACTAGCCCTAGATGATGACCCTGATGTAAAACTCTTTTTCAAAATACCGTCTAAGTTTAAAATTGAAACTCCAATTGGAACCTACAACCCCGACTGGGCAGTCTACATGGACAAAGACGGAACAGAAAAACTCTACTTTGTAATAGAGACAAAAGGAACACCATCACTGTTTAATCTTCGCACACCCGAAAAACTCAAAATACACTGCGGACAAGAACACTTTAAAGCCCTCGAAAACGGTATAGACATGCGAGTCGCAAAATCATGGAAAGAGTTTAAAATAGACTTGTAGGGGGGAAGGATGGGTAAGAAAAAAAGGACTAGGAATAGGAATAGTTATATATTGGCATGGGCATCTGGAATAGTAATTTTATTAAATGTTTTTGCAATTTTTAACCAAAACAATACTGCAATTAAATCAGAGCGTAATGTTCGTTTTACTAATGCAATTGAGCAATTAGGGAGCAATGAAAATGCAATAGTACTGGGTGGAATATATACACTGCATCGAATAGCCCAAGAAGAAAGAGCTTACAGGGAAAATGTCTTTAATATTTTATGTGCATATGTAAGAGAGACAACAACAACCCAAGAATATCAAAGTAAGTACATCGAAAAACCTGCAGAGACAATTCAAACTATAGTAAACCTATTAAGCAAAAAGGGAAATAAACAAATCTATGATAAATATAAAATTGATTTTTCTGGTGCATATTTATTTGGAATCGATTTGACCGATGCTGACTTAAGCGAAGGGCGATTTGTTCATACAAATTTTTCTAGTTCAAGTGTAAACCATTCTAACTTTTCCAACAGTTATTCTTACAATGCAATTTTTGAAAATGCTAATTTACTTTTTGTTGATTTTTCAAAAAGTAAATTAAGATCTTCTAGTTTTTCTGATTCCTATATGCTCTCGACAAATTTTTCTAATTCAGATTTAAGCTTTACAGATCTATCAAAAATCAATACATCGAAGACAAATTTTACTAAAGCAGATTTAAGTCATGCAAATTTTGTAGGAGCTACTTTGGAAGAAGGGAACTTTACGAAGGCAGACTTAAGTAGTTCAGATCTTAGAGCCTCTAGTCTGTATAAAGCAATATTCAAAGAGACCAATCTATCTGGTGCAGATTTAAAAGGAGCTGATGCAATTCAACAAACGCGGTTATTTCTTGCTGATGATTTTATTAGAACCCGAATAGGCAAAACAACAGATCTAAGTGGCATTAACGGTGGTTATTCAGCAGATGATCCTCCTTTCACAGGGATACCTATAGTTGGATTTTTTACTATGGAAGAAGCAGAACAAATAATAAACCCAAAAACATTGCAGGAGAGACTTACAGACTTAAATGATGACCTCGTGGAATTGAACAATGATCTTCGAAAATTAAGTGATGGATTTAAAAATTTGGTAGAAGAAGAGGATTAAAAGCTTTACAATAGTTCTTGGAGTAGTTTTCAAAAATCTTGTATTGAATAAATACAACTAGTTCTTAACATTATACGTATTAAAATAGTTGAGGACTTTTTTCTTGACAAATCCGTATTGTGGTAATATATTAATAGTAAGGGTGGTATCTATTTCAAATAAAATTGAAACAATAACACTCAAATATAACAGGGAGGTAATATAGTTTACTCTTATACACCTAAAAATATTTAGGAGGTATAAAATGAAACTTAACCGAAAAAATGCTTATCGCATTTGGGAAAAACAATTTTGTAATGCTGACTTTGCATATGATATTGCAGGGCGACTCATTAAGCGTTTAGATTATGGTAAAAGAACTTCACCTTATGGATGGAATCTTGACCATATTAAGCCAAAGTCAAAAGGTGGTAAATCGAATATTGCCAATCTTACTTGTATGCATATAAAAACAAATACTGAGAAAAGAGATAATTTTCCAGAATTTAGTGCCAATGAAAAAGATTTTGAAATTCAAGAATTCAATGGTGCATTTATAATCGTTCAAGTAAAAAATGAGCATGCAAAGAGATGTAATGCAATGCGGTTGTGGGCATTAATTCATGGTAAGAATACACAATCTGCAAAAGATTTTTGTGGAAGAACTATTCTAAAAAAAGATTTTGCAAATTTGAATTTTAGTACGTGCTGGGGTGTTGACACATATAATGGTAATGAAAAAGATATTTTTATTGCAAATGTAAAAACAATCCAAGAGCGTAAAGCTAGACCATGTTTTAAAAGTAATGGTTTTATATGGCAAATGCGCCGTGTAAAAGGGTCGAAAGAATATATTTTTCAAAAACGAGAAATAAAACACATTATTGAAGACTAATCTGTTTTATTAAACTTATTTATAAGACTTTATTTTGAATAATATAATTTTAGAGTTTTTCTTTTTTTATAATTTTTAATAGAATCAATATGAGTGATTTTAATATAAAAACTGTAAATAGAAAAACCTAAATAACATTGAGATTGCAGTATGTAATCATAACGATCGTATAAGAGTAAACACTCCTTTTTTAGATACTTGCAAATGTGCAAGTATCTTTT
>CAYJJW010000150.1:0-2757 GCA_964370555.1 uncultured Treponemataceae bacterium
TTCTTTTACATTAGTAAAAAAACGCTTTTCTATCATTCATAACTAGTAATTAGTAATTAGTTACTACCTCTTAAGTCCTGCTGCTACTTGTAACATACTGTCACTTGTTTGAATAGCTTTTGAGTTAAACTCATAGGCTCTTTGTGCAACAATCATTTGTGTCATTTCGTTTACGATTGAAACGTTTGACATTTCCAAAAATTTATGCTGTAGCTCGCCAAAGCCTTCAAAACCAGGTCTTCCTGGAATTGCGTCCCCTGATGCATTCGTTGCAACAAAAAGGTTTTGACCATCTGCTTCTAAACCAGGAGAGTTTGGAAATCGGTATAGTTCTAATTGGCCAACAGGAAGTGGCTCATCGTTACCAGAAACTTTTACAGTTACCCTACCATCTTGGCTAACATTAAGGGAATCGATAATAAAGTTATCTGGCATAATAATTTCAGGCATTACTCTGTGACCATTGTTTGTTACCAATTGACCTGTTGAATCAATTTTAAATGAACCGTCTCTGGTATACGCATAGCTTCCATCATATTGTTGAACTCTAAAAAATCCTTCACCGGTAACGGCAAGGTCTGTAATGTTTCCGGTATTTTGTAAAGATCCTTGGTTAAACATACGTTGTGTAGCCCCAAGTTTTACACCACTACCCATTTGAATACCAACTGGTGTTACCGTGTCTTCTGTTGCGGGAGTTCCTGCAAGCTTAACATTTTGATAAATTAAGTCTTCAAATTCAGCTCGTTGTTGTTTATAACCCGTTGTATTAACATTTGAAAGGTTATTTGAAATTGTATCTATTTGATGTTGCTGCCCGTTCATACCGGTTGCTGCAGTCCATAAACTTCGTACCATATGGAACTCCTATAAATTATATTAGCTACATTTATTATCGGTATAATACATATTGTTATTAGAAAAAAAGGAATATGTGAGTTGAATTAATTAGTTTTCTTTAGGTAAAAGATCTATAGCTTGAGACCAAAAAACCATTTGTTTTGTATCTTCTACTGGTAGAAAAAAATACAAGTCTTCGCCTATGTACAATTGTAAACCTTTTGTTATTGAAAAAACAAAGGCTTCTATGTGTTTTATTTCTTTACCAAAGACGTCTTTTCCGTGCAATAAATCGCCCTCATATGAAAGTTTTTTTGGAGAAAGTGACAGCACACCTTCTCCAATACTGCATACGCTTTTTTTTGTTTTACTCAGAGTTGCAACCGTTACATCCATTTTAAAATCTTCTTTTTTGAGTTTTTCTAAAACAGCTTCGCCCTGTTTTGTATACCATTCGTGTATTGTTTTGTATTCGCCACTGGTAAAATTACAAAACTCATCCATAAAAACTGAATAATTACATTTTTTACACATTACGCTATGATTCTGAGCCTCAAGGCTTAAAAAACTCTTGCACTGTGGACAATAGTTTATTATATTATCAAGTCCCTGTGTTCTATCTTTACAAGAAATGAGTTTTTCTGTAAGTGTATCGGTATAGGCCATCTTTTGGCACAATACAGTGTTAACTTCTTCGAGTGAAAGTTCCTTTAATTGCTCTTTATCTAAAATCTTTTCTAAGTTTATGCGTACATGAGCTTTGCGTTTTACTTTTGCCCACCTTGGATTTGCATAATACCCACCTTCAGTGTGTATTTTAAACACATCAACACCAAGCATTTTCACTAATTTTTCAGTCCCGTTTGCAAGTTTAAAATTGGTGCCATCTGCGGATAAGCGACCTTCAGGCATCATTGCTACAATATGTCCATTTTTTATTGCACCTATTAATTTTAAAATGGTATCTGTATCAGGAGAAAAAAGTCGTTTAGGAATTACTCTAATCCAATTTAAAATAGTTCTTACCGGTTCAAAATTTAGATAAAAACGGTTTACCACGAATGTAATTCGTTTTGGATAGGTTGCAAGCGCAATATGCGCAAAATCTATAAAGTTAGGATGTGTACAAAGTATAAGTGCAGGTTCTGTAAGTAGAGATTTATCAGTGTTTTGAACATGCACTTTTTGCGTGCACAAGTACCAAATTCTCACAAAAAAGTAGAGAAAATGGTACAAGAAGATATTTGTTCTTTTTAAATACTTATTTTTCTTTTTAGTGTGCATTACTTTGTACTTTTTTTCTTAAATATAAATTCCCTGTAGCTTAATACTTGCATAATGATTAATAGTATTATACATAAACCTAATGTTATCCATGACCAAGTAAGACTTCTTGGTGCAAAGCCTAAAAGCAATAACATTGGAAAGCCAAAAAGAATTGCGTAAAGTGCTTGAAAAACAATATTGTTTGATGCAGGTGTTGTTAAGTTGGGATCTATTTCCCGCAATAAAACCATTGCAGTACTTGCCGTTCCTGTGTTCATACCGTACATTGCCAAAAATTGCTCATCACAATAATCTGGAAAGAGTTTTTTACTTGCAATTTTAATTTGCCAATATGTTGCAATTGAGCCAAAAGCTGCAATTAATAGTAAGGGTAAAATAAATTCGGGTGTTTTAAAGGCAGATAAATCTATTGCGGTAATACTTGCCACAACCATTAAGTCAAAAAATAAGCACGAAACGCGACTTAATAGATAGTTACTTGTGTATACTCTTTTAAGTATTTTTTTATCATTCAATTTTTTTAATACATTTTTCATTGCTACGGCAATTACCGTACCTATTAAAAAACTAAATCCCCATATAAGTGGATTTACGGTATTAAGTAAAAATGAATTACCTGTTAATAAAAAG
>CAYJJW010000150.1:2767-5012 GCA_964370555.1 uncultured Treponemataceae bacterium
CGTTATAAAGTACCCTAAAAATACAAGCCCTACTTGAATACTTAATTTATCTACGGAGTCTGAATCGGGAACTTCATTTTGACCTTGAACATTTTCGCTCACAAATGTTTTAGAATCACTACCAAGTGTATCTAATGATATTTTCCCTCTTTTTTGCATACCTTTTAAATAAATTATGCCACCTATTGACGCTGAAATAAACCCAAGAGCCGCAATTGTTAAACCAAAACTACCACCATTTTTGAACCCCCAAAGATTTTCATAGTTTTTACCCCATGTAAAAGCTTGTCCGGGACCTTGTGCAAAGCCCATTGGTAAAATTAATCCACTTGCAGGAAATACATTTACAAACACATAAGATAATGCAAGTGTAATACTTATACCTACAATACCTTGTACCAGGTAGGAAGAAACGGCCATTAAACCTGTTTCAAAGTAATCTTTTTGTACCTTTTTGCTTGTAACTTTTTTTATTGTTTTTAACGATACGGCAACAAATCCAAGCCCTAAACAATGATAGGTTAATGATTCGAGTGATGTTATAGATAATAACGATGAATCAAAGAATAACTTCCAAATACTATTTATTGCTAATACAAGAAAGCCTGCTAATACTGGACTTGGAACAAGTGTTTTTCTTATAAAGCTAATTTTTAATCTCATTGCATTTGCAAGTAAAAGACCACAATATAAAATACTTACAGTAACAACAAAGCTCCATGTTTGAACATCCCACAAATTTAAGCTAACCATTTTATTTCACTCTCTTTTAAATTAATGTAATAATTATAGCATTGATTTAAATTTTGAACAAGTCTTTAAAAAATGTCAAAATAAAATTTATATTAAATTTGTTATAATTCATGCCCCTGTACAGAAGTTTGTATTTAAACGCAAAAGCAATAGGACGTCTCATTCCTAGCTGCCTCGCTTTGCTCGCAGGCGGAATTCACGTCTCTATTCTTTTGCTATAATAAAAAACAGGTGCTGAATTAATATATGAGGGAGAATGTAGTGTATACGATGTTTCACCAAAGCTGAAACTCGATAGTAAAAATCAACACGGAGGTTGATTTTTACGTAGTTATCTCATTCTTGCTACTGTTGACCATAGAGTTGTCATATAGCTCTCTTGCGTTGTAATAGTTTTTTGATTTGCCTCATAGGCTCGGTTTACTTCAATCATTTGTATCATTTCATTTACAACATTTACATTTGATGTTTCTACATATCCTTGCATTGTTTGGGGTCTTTCCCCTCCTTCTGCAATATAAGCAGGTCCTGAAATGTTCGTATCAACATACATTGAAGATCCTTCTTTTTTTAAGTACCGCTCATCATCAAACTTTACAATTTTCAAACGATCTACTTCTTGCATTGAATCTTCAAAATATATCATACCATCTTCATTTACTATGTATTCTGTGTTTCCTACTTGTATTGGGCCGTTTTCCCCCATTACAGGATAGCCCTCTTTAGTTTCAAGGTAACCTTCTTTACCTATCATAAAGTTTCCATTTCGTGTATAACGCTCGCCTTGTGGTGTATTAACGGCAAAAAATCCTTCTGTTGATAATGCTATATCAGTTCTACTTGACGTTTCTTTATATGAACCTTGTGAAAAATCGGTAAAGAGTTCGTTTGTTTCAACGCCCAACCCAACCTTTCCTATAATTGGCGCTGCATCTGCAGAACCCACAGAAGTTTTGTATACTCCATCAACTCCCATTCTTCGAATTAAAAGCTCTGGAAAATTTTTACTTACGGCTGTGTCTTTTTTGTAGCCAGTTGTATCAACATTAGCTAAGTTATTTGATATTGCATCAAGTCTATTTTGTTGGGCATTCATCCCACTTGAACCGATGTACCAACCTCTAATCATATATACCCCCTGTTTTCCCACCTTGGTATACTTAATTATCGGCATTTGAAAAAATGAGATTAGAAAATAATTACTTATTGCTATTTACTTGTTACAAAATTAGATTCTGTACAATTTTTTACAAGAACTTTACATTTTTTTCTGCTTTTTTAAAAAATAATGTTTGCGTTATTTAAAAAGGTAGTGTACAATGTATAGGAGGATTTTTCACTAGGAGAGGTTTGAGTATGAGAAAAGTGTTATCTATTATTCTTGGTGGTGGTAAGGGTACAAGGTTGTATCCTCTTACTAAAGAGCGTTCTAAGCCAGCAGTGCCGTTCGGGGGGAAACATCGCATTGTTGATATTCCTATTTCAAATTGTA
>CAYJJW010000151.1:0-4983 GCA_964370555.1 uncultured Treponemataceae bacterium
AATTTTTACTGTAGAGGTTTATTGCAATAAACCTCTACAGTGCATTAAAATAAAAATCTGCGTAATCCCATTAATTCTTGCGGATAAAAAAAGGAGGATAGGTTTTACTATGCATATAAAAAACACACTAACGTCTATTCTCTACTCATTTTTATTACCTCTTGCAGTAATTCTCATTCTTTGGATTACACAAAGTACAAGTATAAACTCTCCTCTTATTTTACCTAGCCCTCGCCTTGTATTAATAAGTTTTGCAGAACTTATTCAAACACAAGATTTTTGGCAAAACCTTGTGGCCACTACAGGGCGAACCTTGTATTCATTTTTTATTTCACTTGTACTTTCCATTTTTTTAGGCATTGCAACAGGTTTTTCAACCAAAGCTGAAAAAATTTTATCGTTTCCCATGAGTATTATTAAAACAGCGCCTGTTGTATCCTTTATTCTTTTGGCAATATTTTGGTTTTCTACAAACATGGTAAATGTATTTATTGGCGTTTTAATGACCTTACCAGTCATGACAGGTGCAATTGCAAGTGGCATTAAAAATATCGACAAAAAACTCATCGATATGGCAACAGTGTATCAATTTTCTAAAAAGCAAAAAATCTTACATATTTATAAACCAAGCATTATGCCCTACTTTTATTCTGGTTGCGTTACAGCATTTGCACTTTCTTGGAAAGTAGTTGTTGCAAGTGAAGTGTTAAGTCTACCAAAAAGCGGCATTGGAACCGCTCTTCAAATGAGTAAAACACATATAGAAACTGCCGATGTTTTTGCTTACACAATCGCAACAATTATGCTTAGCTTTATGTTTGAAAAATTACTTTCAGTATTTTTGAGTTCTAAAGTACAAGTAAAAGGCAGGGCTTCATGACCATAGAAGTAAAAAACATTTCGCTTACTCGCGGAACAAAACATATTTTTGAAAACTTTTCCCTTACTTTTGAAGAGAAAAAAATAACGGCACTTATTGCACCATCGGGGGCAGGAAAAACAACACTTTTAGATATTTTATCCAACAGGCTACATGTAGAAAATGGTAGCGTTAAAAGTGGTGATAATCTCATCTCTTACATTTTTCAAGAAGATAGACTTCTTTCGTGGCACACAGTAGAAAAAAACATCATGCTTCCACTTGAAAATGGCAATCTTACTGATAAGGAAAAAATTGAAAGAGTAAAAAAATATATTGAGCTTTGCGGTATGCAAGATAAAACGCAATCAAAACCTACAAAGCTATCAGGTGGTGAGCGCCAGAGGGTTTCTATTGCTAGAGCCTTTGCCTACCCTTCCAATTTGCTACTCATGGACGAAGCCTTTCAATCGCTCGATTTACACATAAAGTTTCAATTGCTGGAACTTTTTGAAAATCTTACAATAGCAGAAAAGCGCACTTCAATTCTTGTAACGCATGATATTAGAGAAGCCTTATGCCTAGCAGACAGAATCATGGTATTAAAAGGAAGCCCTTTAAATATTGAACTTGATGTACACTTACAACATGATAAAAATACGAGCATTTCAACTCGATACATTCACCTATCAAAAGAAAAAATAGAACTCCAAGAAAAAATATTGGATCTTTTATCCGCAGATTTCGCAGATTGATAGGATTATTGTACTTAAGATACTTAGTACTTCTGTTTCCCATTGTGTTCATCTGTATATTTGATAAAGTTTTTATTTTAAAATAAATATTAATATTGTATATAATAAAAATCTGCGTAATCTCATTAATTCTTGCGGCTTAAAATATTTCCTCTTGAGTTTTTTGCAAATTCGCAGTACAATACACTCATAAGGAAACACACATTTGGATACTTTTGACTTTGGTATGGCTCAACAACCTACCTCAAATACATATACCGTTACACAGCTCACAAATCGCATAAAAGATTTACTTGAAAGCAATTTTTTTAGTGTAGAACTTGAAGGAGAGATTTCAAATTATCGCCCATCAAGTTCAGGGCATGTATATTTTGTAATAAAAGATGAAACATCTTCTATTTCTGCAGCGCTTTTTAAAGGAAAATCTCGCTACCTTAACTTTAATCCAAAAGATGGTATGAAAGTACGCGTAAAAGGAAATATTTCTGTCTATGGAGCGCGCGGTACCTATCAAATAATTGTTGATAAAATGGAAGAACTTGGAACAGGTGATATACTAAAAATGCTCGAAGAGCGAAAACGCATGTTTGCAAGTGAAGGCCTTTTTGACTCAGATAGAAAAAACCGCATTCCATATTTTTCACCTCGAATTGCTGTGGTAACAAGCCCAACAGGGGCTGCAATTAGAGACGTATTACAAATTGTAAAAAGACGTAACCCCAAAGTATCTGTAACGGTTCTTCCTTGTGCAGTTCAAGGGACGGAAGCCGGAATGCAAATTGCATCCCAAATTGAAAGAGCAAACAAATATAATTTAGCCGATGTTTTAATTGTTGGGCGCGGTGGTGGCTCACTAGAAGATTTACTTCCATTTTCTGACGAATGCGTAGTGCGTGCTATAGCAAACTCAAAAACCCCTGTTATTTCAGCCGTTGGGCACGAAATAGACTGGGCATTAAGCGATTTTGTAGCAGACTTACGAGCACCAACACCATCTGCTGCTGCAGAGCTTGCAGTACCTCTCTTACAAGAAATGTATGAACGGATGGATTTTTCACTTTCACAACGCTTTATAAAAGAAAAAATAGAGCGAATGAGGCTTTTAATACAAAGCTTTTCACCTGAAAACTTTGAACTACGCTTTAGGGCAATAGAACAACCGCTTATGCAGCGCTTTGACTACGTAAAAGAAGATATATTAAAAGCAATAAATGAAAAAGTTACCGATTTTCGCCTAAAAGTAAAGTATGCACACCAAATACTCGAAGAAGCAAACCCACACGCAATATTAGAGCGCGGATATTCCGTTGTAAGAGAAAATGATAGCAAAAAGGTAATAAGAAGTGCAAAAGAGGCGCAAAAAGGCCAAGAATTAGAAGTCATTTCACATGACGGAACATATAATGTAGAGGTAAAACTATGAAGAATTTTGAAGAAAACTTACAAAAGCTAGAAGCTTTAGGGAATGAAATTAAAAGTAACGATATTAAACTTGAAGAAGCATTAAAAATATTTGAAGAAGGTATTAAACTTGCAAAAGGAATGGAAAAAGAACTTGACAAAATTGAAGGGAAAATTCAAATACTCATGAATCAGCCAAGCCTTCCTGATGAAAAACCTGAATTAGACTTATTTTCAAGTAACGATGTGTAAGGATTATATTTTGTTTAATTTTGAAAATAGTAAACAAAAAAAACCTAAAAGTGTAAAAGCACTTCCTCCCAATGTTGCAAGAAAAATTGCAGCAGGCGAAGTAATAGATCGCCCTAATGCCGTTTTACGCGAGTTTATGGACAATGCAATCGATGCAAACTCTTCTAGGATTATTGTAGAAATAGAAGGTGGTGGAATCGATTCAATCCGCGTTGTTGATAATGGCTGGGGAATGACAAAAGAAGATTTAGAGGTTTGTGCCCACCCACATGTTACAAGCAAAATTGAAAATGAAAACGATCTAGAAAATCTTTATACACTCGGCTTTAGAGGCGAAGCTTTAGCATCTATAGCGGCGGTAAGTCGTTTATCAATAACTACTGAGCGTGATGGGGATGCATATACCCTTGACTCATACATAGATAATAATCATAGCATAACTCCTGCCAGTCTCGCAGAAGGAACTATTGCACAAAGCAAAGCCCTTTTTGAAAATTTCCCTGCACGCCGTCAATTTTTAAAACGGCCTCAATCTGAAGGAAGTCTTTGCAAACAAATCTTTATCGAAAAATCTCTACCATTTACCGATATTGCCTTTCGCCTTAGCATGGATGGAAAAATAAAATTCGACTTACAAAAGGGCATGAGTCTTTCATCTCGTTTTGCAAATGTGATTGACATGAAAGAAAAAGAAAAGCTTTTTTATGAAGTAAAATCAGAACATGAATTATGGACAGTTCAAGTAGTTCTTGGAGAGCCTTCAATTTTTAGAAATGATAGAAAGCACATGTATATTTTTGTAAATGGTCGACGAGTAAATGAATTTGCATTTTTACAAGCCTTAGACTACGGTGCAGAAGGATTTTTTCCAAATGGGTCTCATCCTGTAGCCTGCTTATTCATTAACATAGATCCATCTTTGGTTGATTTTAACATCCACCCTGCAAAAAAAGAAGTACGATTTAAAGACATCTCAAGTGTACACAGAACAGTAAGCTCATTAGTAAGAAATTTTTATAAAGATTTTTCGGTAAAAGGAATGTTACAAGAACAAGTTACAGAACCAAAAGTCGAAAACTTACAAGCTGAGTTTACCTATCCAACAGAAAATCCATATAATGATTTTAAACTGGGAGCTGAAAAACACAGTGAATACCCAAAACCTCAAAACTCATATAAAAGCCATGCTTTACCAAGCTTTTCACAAAGTCAAAAAAGTTATCCAACTTTTCAGACCCTTTCTGAACAAAAATATAATTACAGCAACACTGAATACAATAACACGAAACCTTTTCAATCAAGCACTGATACACGAAGAGATTTTCGATACATTGGAGCAGCATTAGATGTATTCTTGATTGTTGAAAAAAACAATGAACTGTATATGGTAGACCAGCACGCAGGACATGAAAGAGTTTTATATGAGAGCTTTATGCGTACAACAGGACAAAAACAATCTCTTTTAATTCCTCTCGTTATAGAAACCATGAGTGCAGAAGATGATACCTATCTTGAAAAATTAATTCCTTCACTTGAAAAAGCAGGATTTACCTTTACCAATTGTCTTGATGGACGATGGGAAATAAGTGCAGTTCCAATAAAATGGCAAGGGACAGAAAGAGACCTACAAGAAGACTTACTCGAAAAACGCTTAAATCCAGATGAATTAATTAGAAAGCTGGCGGAAAAAACTGCTTGCAGAAGTGCGGTAAAAGA
>CAYJJW010000152.1:0-3761 GCA_964370555.1 uncultured Treponemataceae bacterium
TTATAACCCATTCAACTCTTGTTTCTTGTGGAATAACTTTTTGAACAATATATTTAAGAGTAGGTTTATCGCCGTATACATCGCCCTTAAAATAATCGTTTCTCTCAAGTGTTACCGTTTGATTTTCATACGATACAAACGAGTATGGCCCGCACGTAACGGTTGGCTTATAACGTTCTGTTGTTGCAATTCTATTACAGTTTTCAAGTAAGTTGCCTTCAGAAAAAGAAAGATAACTTCCATCTTCATTCGACACAATTTTACAAGAGGGAAGGTATGTATCAAAGTGGATTGGTCCAACCATTGCATTTACACTTTCCCAAAAGTAGGGGAATTTATCTTTAGAAACGGTTATAGAAAAAATAAAATCTGATACAAGTTGTACACCTGCAAAGGTGTCGCTTTCACCTGTGTAGTATTTATCATAGCCAATAAGTGCATCATAACCGCTGGTAGATGCTCCTGCTTCTTGCCATTCTGGTGAAGTATACCACATAATTGAAGCAACAAAGTCTTTTGCTGTTATTTGATCCCCATTGTTCCAAAATAGGTCTTCATGGAGTGTAAAGGTATATGTTTTATTTTCTAATTCATCGCTTACAACTTCAATATTTTTTACCACCGTTTCGTTTAATACAATGTCTCCTTCAGGAGTTAGTGCGTATGTTCCGATGTAGCCACCGGTTAATGTTTTTATTGAAAGGTCATATGCACTGTTTCCAAACCCACTTATAAAATCACCATTCATTTCAGGTGTGCCAACCATTAACGTATCAAGTGGAACCTTAGAGGTGAGTTTTGTGGTATCTGACCTATCCGTATCGGAAGAAGCAGAACATGCAGTAAGGATGAATACTAGTATTGTGCCTATGATAATAAGTGATGATGTTTTTTTCATTAATTTCCTACTTTATAAATAGTATTATGTATTTGAATATCTTTTTCTTTTAATTTAGTATGTACTGTTTCCCGTAAAAGTCCATATAGCACAGAAGCGAGTGGAATACACAAAAGAATACCTGAAACACCCATAAGTGTCCCACCTATGCTCACTGCTGCAAGTACCCACATTGCAGGAAGCCCTATTGAATCTCCTACAACTTTTGGATAAATGAGATTTCCTTCAATTTGTTGTATTACAATAAAAATAATTAAAAAATACACTGCTTGTATGGGGTTTTCTATAAGAAGTAAAAATGAACTTATACCTGCTCCAAAAAATGCACCTACAATAGGAATAATTGACGTGAAGCCTACTACAACACCGATTAATACAGCAAACGGTATTTGAAAAATTGATAAACTTATAACAATAAGTGTTCCTAAAATTACTGCTTCTAAACATTGTCCTGTAATAAATTTACTAAATGCTTTTTCAACACGTGAAAAAATATCAATGATTTTGATTGCCTTTTTTGTTTTATAAAATGCAAAAAAGAATTTCTTAAACTGAAAAGCAAGAACTTCTTTTTGCACCAAAATATAGAGAGCAAAAACTACACCAATGAAAAACATTGTTATTATTGATACAACCCCTGTTGCAACACTAATAGTGCTCCCAAATACACTCAAAAGACCGGTTCTTAAAAATTCTATCACTGATGCTCGTATTTGTTCAAAATTAAAAGAGTTTAAGAAGTTTTCAATTTCAGGATTATTGTTAAAGAGGGTAACGATGTAGTCTCTTGCCTTTGGTAAAAAAGATTCTAGCGCTATAGCTAAGGTTTGTACCGTATCTTGTACTTGGGGAACAATAACCAAAAGGGCAAAGGCGATAATAGCAACAAGTAATAGAATTGCTAGAACTAAGCTTATTGGACGAGCAATTTTTAATGATACAGACTTTTTTGATTTTTTTCTGTAAAAAAGATTTTTTTCTATAAAGCGCATGGGAACGTTTATAATAAAAGCAATTGCTCCTGCAAGTAAAAATGGTGAGAATAATGCGAAAATATCAGATAGTATTTTTAACATTGTTTCTGTTTGCCAAAAAAACAACACAAGAAAAAAAGCGATAAGTAACGAGATAATTATTTTTTTGTTTAAAACTATGTTTTTGTCCATTACAATAAGTGTACACTGATTTTCATTTTTTTGCAATGGTTCTGTTTGATGCATTACCGTGCACCCATTTACACCTCTATTATATCGTTAAGGGGTTTTGGTGTTGCAAAGTGGAATCCTTGAGAAAACTCAATGTCACGTTCTAGGAGTATCTTTTGAATTTCGTCATTTTCTACATATTCTGCAACAATATGAGAGCCTATTTGACGCGCAATAAAACAAATTGAATCTAAAATAATCCTGTTTTCTTCGCTATCTACAAGGTGCTTAATAATATCGCCATCAATTTTTATTATATCGGGTCTAAGTGAAATAATTGATGAAAAAGTTGCAAAGCCTGAACCAAAATCGTCTGCTGCAATTTTACACCCTAGCTGCCTAGCTTCTTGCAAAAAGTCGAAAAGAACAGAATTATCGTTATAGTTTTCTGTTTCTACAAACTCTAATGTAAGTCTTTCAGGATTAGGGTAATTTTTGATTTTTTCTATAAACCATGTTCTAAAATCTTCATTTTTAATATCAAAAAGAGTAATGTTTAAGCAAAGTTCTTTTTCTGTATTCATAAAATCATTAAGTGCTTTTTCAAGCATAATTTTACTTATGGTATTATATTGTTTAAACTCTTTTGCAACCCTCATAAAATAGTCTGGGCTGTACATTTTTCCTTTTTCATCATAGAGTCTCATAAGGGCTTCAAATTTATTTATTTCGCCCGATTTATTGTTTCTAATACCTTGATAAAAAGGAGTAATGGTATTATTTTGAATTGCATAGGCTATGCGATGAAAAATTTCAACTTTTTCTGTTAAGTCTGCAAGGCAAATTTCGTTTTCATGGTTTTCGATAATAAAGTTTGATTGACTATTACGATTTGCGTATAAGGCACTTAAAGCTCTGTTTATGAGGTTATCTCCGAATACCGTTACAAAGCGAGAAACGCCTGAAATAGGTGTTGCTTCTGCATTTGCATGTTCAAAACCTTCATACATTGTTTGTATAACTTTTAAGAAAGCGTCATCGGTTAGAGCATCGTTACATGCAAGAATAAATTGGTTATATGAATGTGCGTATAATAGTATTTTATCGTCTAGGCTAAAGGATTTTAGTGCATCGCGAACATTATTTAAAACCTCTGCACATCCAGCTGTATATGCTTCTTCACCAAAGGATGCAATAGACACATCAGAATTAACAACTTTAGTTATACAAATTTTGTTAAAATTTTTATATTGTGAGTCGATTTTAAATTTTTTATAACTTGGTATTCCAAAACGATGATCTACGTAATCTAAGCCTATCCCCTTATCGCTTGTGATGCTCATTTATTTGTCCTTATCTAGTATACTTTTTTAACTGTTTGATATTTTAATCTAACATGTATTGTTAACTATGTCAAGATAAAATTTATAAGTTTTATAAATTACACTTGACTAAAAATATTTATTAGGCTATATTGTTTTGTATAAAACTGTTTTATATAAAACAAATAGGAAGTGATATGGAAGAATTTTTAATTGGTCGTGAGATAAAAAAAATATCATTATTGATGAAGAGAACATTGGGTAAAAGACTTAAAAATGTTATGGAGGAAGATTTAACACCACCTCAAATGGATGTTATTTTTTTTATAAAGCACAATGAAAGGGATGTGTTTCAAAAAGACATTGAAAAAGAACTTGGGCTTAAAAGACCTACGG
>CAYJJW010000152.1:3803-4857 GCA_964370555.1 uncultured Treponemataceae bacterium
CAAAAGTGTAGAAGGGGACGCCCGTTTAAAGAAAATTGTATTAACCCAAAAATCACATGATTTAGCAGAAAAAACAGGGGAAATACTTGATGACTTTGACAGGTACTTTCAAAGGGGATTATCAATAGAAGATATTCAAAGTATGAAAAAATGTTTTGCCGTTATAACGCAAAATTTATTAGATATGACAGAGGAGAAATTATGAAACAAAACAAAATTGATATTTTTGAGCGATACTCAATTCCGAGGGCTGTATGGTCGCTCGCACTTCCAACTGTAATAGGTATGATAGTACTTGTGCTCTATAATCTAGTAGACACATTTTTTATAGGAAGAACAGGCGATCCAGATCAAGTTGCAGCCGTTTCGCTTGCAATGCCGGTATTCTTTATACTTATGGCAATTGGAAACTTGTTTGGTATTGGCTCAAGTGCAAATATATCCCGCCACTTAGGCGCAAGAAATTATGAGAGGGCAGCACATATTTCAAGTTTTGCCTTTTATGGCTCACTTGTATTTGGTCTTGTTGTAGCGGTACTTGGAATACTATATATGGAAACACTTGTTGTTTTTACTGGTGCAAACGAAGCAGCTCACTCTTACGTTAAAGGCTACTTAACCTATATTTGCCTTGGAGCTCCTTTTATTATTATGGGCTCTGCCTTAGGCTATATTGTTCGAAGTGAGGGAAGTGCAAAGACAGCGATGTTTGGTATGATTTTTAGTACAATAGTAAACATTGTGTTAGACCCCATTTTTATCTTTACAATGGAGCTAGGTGTTGCAGGTGCTGCCCTTGCAACCGTTATTGCAAATGTTGTAGTTGTTATTTACTATATAATTGCTTTAGTTAGAAAAAAGGGGCATCTTTCTTTAAGTATTGCAAAGTTTCAAATGGGAGACGGTATTGCTAAAGAGGTGTTATCAATTGGAGTTCCGGCTTCTCTTTCAAATATGCTTATGAGTTTTGCAAATATTTTCTATAATCTTTACCTAACAGAATATGGAAATGATCCTGTCGCTGCAATGGGTATTGTTATGAAAGTTGTAATGA
>CAYJJW010000153.1:0-4782 GCA_964370555.1 uncultured Treponemataceae bacterium
TTCATAGGCGTACCGCCTATTGAAAATGAGATGTCTTACTACTATATAGATATTGCAATTTTTTGTCAAGTAGAAATTACTCTTTTTTTCAATTTAGACTTCATTTTTTTTAAGTTTCAAAACTATACAAAACCAATAAGTATGTTTATTTTTTTAGTACTCCTTTAATAAACCTTTAATAAATATGTAAATAATAGCATGTTTTTTTACATATTTTACTCATATTTTCTTTTCATTTTTTTTATTTTGCTGTATACTAAACGTGTAGTGAAAATTAAAATTGTAGCCAAGTTGAACACCGCTTAAAGAGTTATTACAAAGGAGAAGTGTATCTTATGGATGGAACACAAAAAAATGAAACAAAAAGTTTGCAAAGTGCAATAGTATTTGCATTTTTAGCATTAGCTTTACCGGTAATTATATTTTGGTTACAGGGAATCACAACTGATATTTACGGTGAAGAATTTGAAGCCGTTGTACTTACTAGTCCAATATATTGGCTTGGAAATATAACCTTTATTGGTTTGTTTAGCCTTGCTTTTTTTAAGACAATTAATATTATTAAAGAACATAACAATCCGACAGAACCATCAATTGAAGCGAATAAAGCTGCAAAGACAAATACAATGATAGTTCTTTCTCTTACCAATTTATATGGCGTTGTTAATTTTCTGCTAATTTTTTTAGTTGCCAACATGAACAACCTAGAAGTGCATATCCTTCCTGTAGTATTATTACTTTTAGGCGATGTCTTTATTTTTTCATACTTTTTTGGAATTTTATATTTATTTAACTTTGAAAAATGGTCTGCAACAAAGGTTTATTTACAAAAAGATTATATAGCCCTTCCCATAGTTATTAAAGGATATGTAACCGGCTTTATGGGATTAACAGGAATTTCATTCTTAATCGTTGCTCCTTTTTTTATTCCTCATGAAGGTATGTCAGCAGCAGAGGTCTTTATTAACTATAGCTTCACAAACTCTCTCTTTGCTCTTGGATTCGGTATTTTTAGCTACGCAAACTTTGTTGGTCAAATGGCAATGCGCATAAAAAGAATTCAAACCTTCACAGAAGAACTTGCAACATTCAACTACACGAGAGAAGGATTTCCGTCAAAAAGCCGCGATGAATTAGGATTACTCGCAAACGACCTAAATGAGTTTTATCAAGTAACAAAAACACTTATCACAGAACTCAAAGGAGTAGCAAAAAACTCACAAGGAGCCGCAGATATTCTAACTGACAATGTAAATGGAGCCGCAACTGCCATAGAACAAATATCACGGTCAATCATATCTGTAAAAGATCAAATAGTAAACCAATCGGCAGGCGTTGAAGAAGCACATGCAACTGTCCTACAAATTATGAATGTAATAAAAACTTTAGATGACAATGTTGCAACACAATCTGCAAGTGTTACAGAGTCTTCTGCCGCTGTTGAAGAAATGGTTGCAAATATTCGGTCAGTAACAGATATTCTTGATAAGAACGGTGAAACGGTTACCGAACTTGGACATGCCTCCGAAATGGGTGTCCAAAAAGTACGTGAAGCTGTTGAAAATTCAAGCAAAATCATGGAAGAATCAACTGGTCTTTTTGAGGCAAGCACTGTTATTCAAAGTATTGCAAGTCAAACAAACCTTCTTGCTATGAACGCTGCCATCGAAGCAGCCCATGCAGGAGACGTAGGGAAAGGTTTTGCTGTTGTTGCAGATGAAATTAGAAAACTTGCAGAAGATTCTAACACACAAGGTAAATCAATCACTGAAAGACTTCATAGCCTACAAGCACTTATTAATACCGTTTTTGAAAGCACTCAAGAAGTACAAAAACAATTTGATACCATTTTTGAGCTGTCAAAAACAGTAAAAAACCAAGAAGATGTTATTATGCATGCTATGCAAGAACAATCAACAGGAAGCTCGGAAGTTTTAACTGCTGTACAACAAATTAACGACACAACAACTTCTGTAAGGGACAGTTCAAGTCAAATGTTACAAGGCGGACAAGAAATAGTTACAGAAATGACAATTCTTTCCGATGTAACCAGAACCATAAACGATGCAATAAATGAAGTTGAAATTGCAGCAAGAGAAGTTGCAACGGCTGCCTCAAGCGGAAAAGATATTGCAGTTCAAAACGGTGAAATTGCAACAAAGATGAGCAATGATTTTGCAAAGTTTAAATTATAACAAATTCTGTTTAATATAAAAAAAAGATGAGGCTTTGAAAGTCTCATCTTTTTTATGCATGTTTTTACCCTTCTATAATAGTTCCTGTTTTGCCGGCAATACCATCACGTGCTTTTTCAAGAAGCGTAATAAGCGTTCTTCTTCCTTTTTTAGAAGAGGCAAAAAGCATACCAGCTTGCACTTTTGGAAGCATACTACCAGGCGCAAAATGCCCTTCATCAACATATTGTTGAGCCTTTTCCATAGTTAAATTATCCAGTGTTTCTTGATTTGGTTTTCCAAAGTTTATACACACTTTTTCAACTGCTGTTAGAATAATAAGATAATCTGCATCAATAAGTTCTGCCATTTTTGCACTAGCAAAGTCTTTATCAATTACAGCACCCTTCCCTGTTAAATGGTTTCCATTTTTAGAAACAGGAATACCACCGCCACCAGAAGCAACTGCAATTTGCCCTGCATCGAGTAGCACTTTTATTGCATCAATTTCTACAATATCAAGAGGTTTTGGAGAGGCCACAGTACGACGCCATCCACGCCCAGAATCTTCAACAACAGTATATCCTTCAGCCAAAAGCTTATCGGCCTCTTCTTTAGTCATAAACTTACCAATTGGTTTTGTTGGATTATTAAAGGCAGGATCATTTTCATCAACTACTACTTGTGTAATAAGTGATGTAATACTTTTTTTTATATTTCTATTAAGAAGTTCTTCTCTTAAAGCATTTTGAATATCGTAACCAATGTAACCTTGACTCATACCTACACACACTGACATTGGGATAACAGAAGTGTCAGGATGATGTTCTTTAAACTCTTGCATTGCAAGATAAATCATGCCAACTTGTGGGCCATTTCCATGAGAAATAACAACTTGATGTCCCTCTTCTATAAGGTCTGCAATTGCCTTTGCAGTTTCTTTTACGGCGAGCATTTGCTCATGCAGGTTATTTCCCAATGCGTTTCCGCCAAGTGCTATTACAATTCGTTTTGATTCCATTTTTTTCTCCAGTATATTATTCATTTTATCCGCAGATTACGCAGATTTATAGGATTTCTGTATAATTTAATTGTATCATACTTTAGAGAAAAAGCAAGAATTATTTTTAGGAAAACTAAAAATTTTTTAGGTATTTTTAATAAAAAATGGCTATAATATTTCCAGCTAAATCTTTTTCTAAAACCATTTCGCTTATAGAAAAAAGATCTACATGCTCCCAGTATACTTCATTGTCGTACTCATCAACAACCATAATGTCCCAATATTGAACTCCGGGGTACCCAGAAAATGAAATACTTGTCCAATCTCCATCAAAAAGAACATCCTCTCCTAGAATATCTTCTTCCCAAGAATCAGACTCAACAGGCGAGGCATACACAAAGAAAATATCTACACCGGTTTGGTTTTCTAAAATAAAGTCTTGCACATATTGTTCGTTATTAAAAAAGGCAACAATTTCACCTTGAGCATTCATTTCTAAGGTCATTATTTCAATTGTAAAAAGGTCTAAACTTTCCCAGTAAACTTCATTCCCGTATATATCTTCTATCATTAAATCCCAGTAGCGCACCCCTGGATAACCTGAGAAGCTTATACTTGTTGAATCTCCATCCAATAAAACATCATCACCCAAAATATCTTCTTCCCATGAATCAGACTCTACAGGCGACGCATACAAAAAGTAAATGTCTACTCCTGTTTGATTTTCAATTTCAAAATCTTGTACATATTGCGCAAAAGAAAAAACAGTTACAAGACTTAGAATTAACGTTAAAAATATTTTTTTTGTCATAAAAGACTCCTAATAGTGTAATTGTAAAGGAAGTATAGAGAGCTGTCAACGATAAAAAAACAACCGATGGCAATTTTTTCAAAATCACCACCGGCTTATCGTAACAAATTACTGTGTTTCCACAACATCATACTCTTTGCTGTTATAATACAAATCATCAGGGCAAATATCTTGCCCATTTTGCCATTCAATGCTTAATCCTGCAATTCTAACCGTTTCAAAAAGCTGACTGTTTTCTAATTCTTTATATGCATTATACGCAAAATATGGCTTAACATCAAAAAGACGCTTTTCATCATTATTAAAAGTAATAAGTAGAGTATAGTTATCTTGCACTTCTACATTTTTTGCACGAGGTCTCAACATATTATCTTAATCCTTCTTATTTTAATTATATAATAATATTCGAATTTTTCACACCCCTTTATGCCCACAATTACAAAAAGCCGATGGCAACTTTTTAAAAATCACCATCGGCTATTACGTTGATATTTCACGCCTTAAAGAAGATTCTTCCTGCAGCGCACAAGCGGGCAAAGTCAGAATGACACACTAGACACCCTCCACCTACGCCCTAACAATTAGTAACTAGTAACTAGTCATTCGTAATTACTTCTCGTGTCTTACCTTTCCCACTTTTTCCAAATCTAACAATGTTTTTGCTGGATCTTTTTGTTGTGCAAGGAAAATCATAGCTGCAATAACGTATGGCTTGTATCCTGCTTCCTTGTATAGAGGAACACGGTAGCGGTCAAATACGCTTGCTTCTACTTCACCTTCTTTACAGCTAACGC
>CAYJJW010000154.1:0-4715 GCA_964370555.1 uncultured Treponemataceae bacterium
CAGAAAAAAATGGCGTATATTTAGAAGAATGTTTAACAGGATTTAAATGGATTGCTTCAGTAATGAAAGATTTTGAAACAAAAGGTGATAAAGATTACATTTTTGGATTTGAAGAAAGCTATGGTTATAATGTTGAAACAGATGTACGAGACAAAGATGGTGTTTCGGCTGCTGCAATGTGTGCCGAAATGACCCTTTACTGGCGCTCACTTGGAAAAAGCTTACTTGAACGACTTGATGAACTCTACACTGAATATGGATACTATGAAGATAGAGCCATTGCAAAAGAATTCTTAGGATCCTCTGGAACTCAAACAATGAAAAACCTTATGGCAAAATTACGCACTGAAGGGCTAAAAACCTTAGGCGGTAAAAATGTAAAAACTATTCGCGATGTTGGTGAAGGCTGTATGTTTGATCCTGCAAATCCGAATGCAAAAACAAAGATTTCACTTCCATCCAGTAACGTATTACAATTTTTCTTAGAAGGCGGAACAGTTGTAAGTGCACGCCCAAGTGGAACAGAGCCAAAAATTAAGTTTTATATTAATAGTGTTGAACCTATCACAACAAGTTTAGAGGATGCAAAAAAATCTGCTGCTACACTTTGCGACAATATAGAAAAAGAAATCTATGCAGTTTTAGATAATTCCTAATTGCGAGTTACAAATTACGAATTAAACTGTCACAGTTATAAAACTATTACGTCTACTGCGAACTTTTATATAAAATTAGTATTTTTATAAATAAGGCTTTTAGGTGGTGGACGAAATAGTTTTTTCTTTTTATAGGTAAATTAGTAACTAGTACTTAGTAATTCGTAATTATTCCACCATAGGTAATCCCCATTTTTTTTGCTATAGTTTGATAGCGTTCATGAAATGCTACATCATCTTTTTCACCATCCTTTCCTGTAACATAGAACAAAGGCGAAAAAAATTCAGATTTTTTTGTTTCATCTATAGGAGCAATGCGAAGAGCTTGATTTACAACACCTGCACATGAATCAATAATCTTTATTTTTGGAGAAGCGAGTTTTATTGAGATATCAACAATATGTAAAAAATGTGTGCACCCCAAGACAATAGTATCAACATTAGTTGTTTTAAAATATTCGATTGCAGGTTTTACCGCCTCTTCTTTTTGTGCTTCACTCGCAAAAAAAAATGAATTTTCGATAAAAGAGATAAGCTCAGGATCCCCTCTAAACACTATCTCACAATCGGAAGCAAAGTCATTTATAAGATTTTGAACATAGGCACTTTCAACCGTTCTATTGGTAGCAAGTAACCCAATACTTCGAGATAACGATTGTTCTCCCGCTAACTTAATTGCAGGAACAGTTCCTACAAAAGCAATATTGGGAAATTGTTTTCGAAAAAAAGCAAGTGCTACAATTGAAAGCGTATTACAGCTTATTACAACTGCTCTAGGTGTGTACTTCTTAAAAAGACTTTGCAAGGCTAAGCTTGCAGCCAATGTAATTTCTGCATGACTTTTTTCCCCATATGGGAAGTTTTTTGTATCAGCAACATAAATACACCGAGCATGCGGGCTTTTTCTTATTAAATGATGCATATACGGAAGCCCACCTGTACCTGAGTCAATAAAAATAAAATCTACATTTTCAGCCACACTAGTCTCCAAATAACGAATTAAATGCATTCTTTGTATCATCAGTTTTTGTGTGTACTGCTTCACCAATCGTGGCTTTTGCATTAAGAGAAAACCAATCACAAAAATTAGCTCTTTCTTTTTCTGAAATTAATTCATCTACATGTTCTTTACAATCATAATGAGACCCAACTGAATAATGTATGCAATTTTTGCAACATCTGACATCTCTACCACAATTTGGACAAACCTCTGTCCTCGAAATAGGAAGTAAAAAATTCAAGGGTTTTGCACAGTTATAACACATACATTTATCTTACTCCTTTACTTAAATATATTCAAGATGCATATTAAGCATTTCCATCTTGTTCATGTTTTCTTTTCATGATATAATATCTTTGTTAAAAATATGTAGGAGTGCAAGGAATAATGTTTGAAAATTCAAAGCTATCAAAAGCAGAGTTAAAAAACTATATTATTAATAATGAAAAAATTGTAGGATTAACAATTGATGCTATTCATTTTGAAAATCTAGATTTTACAAACAAGAAATTCTACGGTTGCAACTTTAAAAACTGTTCATTTACAAATGTAAAAGGTGACTTTTGCAGAATTCGAATGTGCTTATTTGAATATTCAGTTTTTTCGAACTGTGTTATGACGCAAGCAAGTGTACATTTTTCATCTTTTGCCGGATCAACCTTTTCAAAACTACATTTAACAAACTCTGATTTAATAAACTGCAATTTTAATGGCATTACAACAGTAGAAAGTTCATTTGATGATTCAGATTTATTCAGCTCTTCATTTATTAGAGCAAACCTAAATTCCACTACGCTACAAAATTGTAATATAAAAAAAACTTGTTTTTTAAAAATCAAGCATGAAAATGTATCATTTAAATCATCAAATACACGTGAAGCCTGGTTCGATGCAAATGCACATGATTTACTTGGCTATAACGAGAGGAAATCATGAAAATTTACAATCACCGAAACCCGCAAAGCGGCTATAATTCATATGTAGTTATTAATACAAAAACAAAAGAAGCCCTTGTAATTGATCCCGGTAAAATAACTCCAAAAATGATTGAACATATAGAAAAAGATAACTACACCCTTGTTGCAGTACTTGTAACCCACAGTCATAATTTAATTGCAGAGGGAATTTCTGCCATGCAAAGAATTTATCAACCAAAAGTATATGCGGCATATTCTGAAATTATGAGTTCTGAGGCAAATATTCTGCGTGGAGATGGCGTATTAAAAATTGCTTCTCTATCCATTAGTTATTTTTCAATTACCGGGCATACACCCGATTCAATGGCCTACAAAATAGAAAATACACTCTTTACAGGAGATACTCTTTTGGCAGGATCTATTGGATCTACAACAAATCCTTATGCAAAAAAGCTCTTGGTTACAAATATTCAAACAAAGTTATTTATTCATAATGATGCAACAATTGTATATCCAGCACATGGCCCTATCACCACTATTGGGTCAGAAAAAAGATTTAACTTAGAGTTAGGGGTTCCTGCACTTCACAAAGCCCTTGAAATATAATATATAAATCTATTGACTAAAGCTTTTTTTTCACTATATAATAGCAAATGGAAAAAAATCACTTAGAAACCACCCCCATAGTACCATTAATTTTGAAAATGGCAATTCCAACCGTTTTAGCACAATTAGTACAGTTATTATATAATGTAGTAGATCGAATATTTGTTGGTCGAATTCCTGATGTAAGTTCATTAGCCTTAGCAGGCTTAGGTGTGTCTTTTCCAATAATTTCACTGGTTATTGCCTTTGCCTCTCTAATAGGAGTTGGAGGAGCTACCAGAGCTGCTATCGCAATGGGAGCAAAAAATAATACAACAGCTGAAAAACTTCTAGGAAATGCAATAACACTTATTTTTTGCACCTCAATAATTCTCACAGTTTTATTTTTAATTTTAGAGAGCCTCTGTTGTTTGCATTTGGAGCAAGTGAAAATACTATTGAATATGCTTCAGGATATTTATCAATTTATCTACTAGGAACAATATTTGTTCAAACAACACTAGGATTAAATATTTTCATTACCAATCAAGGCTTTGCAAAAACAAGCATGACAACCGTTCTTATTGGATGTTTTTTAAATATTATTTTAGACCCAATTTTTATCTTTTATTTTGAAATGGGAGTACGTGGTGCTGCGTTGGCAACAATAATAAGTCAAGCAGTTTCAGCTACATGGGTTATACGTTTTTTCATCGGAAAAAAAAGCATATTGCGTATTAGAAAAGTAAATCTTATACCTTCACCAATAATACTAAAAGGTATTTTTTCACTTGGAATATCAACATTTATTATGCAGTCTACAGAAAGTCTTATTCAACTCGTATTTAATAAAAGTATGCAATTCTATGGGGGAGACATGCATGTTGCTCTTATGTCAATCTTTTTTAGCCTCATGCAGATTATATTTTTACCAATTATGGGACTCGGACAGGGTGCCCAACCAATAATTAGTTACAATTATGGCGCAGGTAATGAAAACCGAGCAAAAGAAACTTTTCGATGGTTACTTACAATTAATTGCATTTTTGCCTCCGGGATGGTTCTTGTAATGATGATAAGTCCACAAAGCTTTATTGGTTTATTTACAGATGATACAGCGTTAATTGAACTTGGCACATCGGCATTACGCTTATATATTTTTGGTATGGCTGTTATGGGAATTCAAATGGCATGTCAACAAGCGTTTGTTGCTACAGGAAAGGCAAAAATATCAGTTTTCCTTGCTATGCTTAGAAAAATTATTTTACTCACTCCTCTAGCTTTAATTATTCCACGTGTTACAGATTTAGGTTTTTTTGGAGTTTTAATTGCAGAGCCAATAAGTGACATTCTTTCAGCAACAACATCACTTATTCTTTTTCTTGCGTTTAGAAAAACAATTTTTATAAAAAAAGAGATATAATCAATAGTGAATATATCTCTAATATATTTTTATAATACAATATTAGACTATTGCAATTGTTTTAACATTTTCTGAAACCAATACATCGCCTTGGGTATTTTCAACTACCCATTCAACGGTGTATGGTTCAAAAA
>CAYJJW010000155.1:0-4684 GCA_964370555.1 uncultured Treponemataceae bacterium
ATCACATTATTCGCGGTACTAAAGATACCCTCGGTGTAGAAGATCGAAAACGAGGCCGTTCTAAGTATGGTGCTAAAAAGCCTAAGGCTTAAATAGGGAGAACGTAAATGGGTAGAAAGAATAAAAGCGTTAACAGAACTCTGTTACCGGATCCAAAGTACAACTCAACAGTTGTTACAAAATTTGTATGTCGCATGATGCTTGATGGTAAACGTGCAACTACAGTAAAAATTATGTATGAAGCTTTAGATGTTTTACATGCGAAAACAGAAAAAGATGCTCTTGAAGTATTCTTAAAAGCTTTAGATAACGTAAAACCAATGGTTGAAGTTAAATCTCGCCGTGTTGGTGGTGCTACATATCAAGTTCCAATTGAAATTAGAGATTCACGACGTGAAGCTCTTGCAATGCGCTGGGTAATTACTGCAGCTCGTGCAAAAAGTGGACGTGGTATGGGTGAGCGATTAGCAGCTGAACTTTTAGATGCTTATAACAACACTGGTACTGCATATAAGAAAAAAGAAGATACACACAAAATGGCAGAAGCAAACAAAGCGTTTGCACACTACCGCTGGTAGAATCTTTTCTAAAATTAAAGCTCCTCAGTCGAGGAGCTTTATTGTTTTAAACTTCAAATTTATTTCTCAACCAATGACATATGGTTTTTTAAACAATAATCCATTGCAACCGCTGCAGCTCCATATAAGGTTGGGTCGTCAATAAAATTAGTGGTAACAATTTTAACATTATCCCTAAAAGAAGAGGGGATTCTTTCATCGACAACCTTTATTATTTCCGGTAAAATAATTGAACTATCTCGTACCATTTGATTGCTAAGAACTATTATGGACGGGTTATACATGTTTATTATATTAACAACTCCACAGCCAATATATTTACCTGCTTCTTTTATAATTATAAGTGATAATTCATCACCTTCATTGGCATGTTTAAATATATCACCGTAAGATATTTTATAGTGTGAATGAAGCATCGAATTGGGATATTTGCTTAGTAAAGTTTGTGCTCGTTTTTCGATTGCTAACGATGAGCAGTATGATTCTAAACAACCATAGTTTCCGCACTGGCACTTTGGGCCATTAATATCAATGCTTACGTGTCCAAGTTCACCTGTTACTCCATCGTTGCCGGTAAAAATATCTCCGTTAATTACCATTCCTGATCCAACGCCTTCACCAATAAGCATGTGTACTAGTATGCCTGTTTTAGAAAATGCATAATCTCCAAACCACCAATCAGCCAGTGCACAAGAGTTTGCATCATGCATTATTGTTAAGGGAATGTCAAACACACCTTCAAATTCACTTTTTAGATTTACGTTTTCCCAATCTTTTGTTTCTGTTACTAAAACAATTTTAGATTCATTTTCAAGGTAAGGACCGGGTACTGCAATACCTATTGAAACGATATTCCCAAATTTATCAATGTAAGACTTCATTAAACTTTGTAATTTTACTAGTATGTAGCTTAACTCTACGTCTTCAAATTCTTCTTCGTGGTATTCATATATTATTGCGTTAAAGTCAAATATTCCTATTGAAAAATTCCGTCTTGAAATTCTAGCACCAATGAACAAAAAGTCTTGTTTTAGTTTTATTCCTACAGAGCGTCTTCCTTTTTCTCCGGCAAAATAACCTGTTTCTTCGATTATATTATATTCTACAAGTTCTTGTACAATCTTTGTAATTGCAGCAGGTGTCAAATCTAAAGCTTTGCTCAGCTGTGAGCGCGTTGTAACTTTGCTTTTTTGTAAGAATTGAATAACGAGCGAGCGATTGATGTTAAAAATATTATCGTTATTTTGTCCAACCATGTTAGCCTTCTTTTACTAATGGTATATTCTTTCTACAAAATTCTATTTCCTCGTTGGTTGGGATTGAAGGAATCCCGCCTTTTTTTGTAGCAGCCATAGATCCACTTGCATTAGCATAATCAATAATGTTTTCAATTTCGCTTTTACTTAATTCTGATGGTTTTTTTTCTAATTTACTTATTTTATACAAGCAAGCACCCATAAATGAATCTCCGGACCCTGTAGTGTCAACAACCTTCACATTATACGTTTTTAAAAGACCTTGTGTGTTATTTGTAGCAAAAAAGGCACCCTTTGGTCCGAGTGTTACAAATATTAGAGAAATATCATGTTGTTTCATAAAGTTGTGAACGTGGTTTTTATAATCTTTTTCTCCTGTTAAAAACTCAAACTCTTCATCACTAATTTTTAAAATGTCAGCATGTTCCATGAGTTCAAGTATTGTTGTTCTTGCATCACTTTCATTTTTCCAAAGAGATAGGCGCAAATTTGGGTCATAGCTCATAATCAAATTGTTTTCTTTTGCAATTTTTAAAGCCTTTAGGGTTGCGCCCTTACTTGGATCAACTGTGCAAGAAAGAGATCCGTAGTGGAAAATTTTTGAACTTTTTATTAATTCTTCGTCTATTTCATCCTCCTCTAGCATTATATCGGCGCCTGGGTTTCTAAAAAAGCTAAACGATCGGTTGCCGTTTTTATCTAGGGTGACAAATGCAAGTGTGGTTCCAATTTCTGGGTCTGTATAAAGACATTTTGTGTTAATATTTTCTTTTTCTAATGTAGTCCGTAAAAGTGTTCCTAAGTCGTCACTGCCAACCTTGCCAATAAAAGCAGTTGCCCCGCCAAGTCTAGTAACTGATGTTAATACATTACAAGGAGCACCTCCAGGGTTACATTCAAATACCGGGAATCCTAATTCTGATTTTCCTGCAGGGGTAAAATCTATGAGTATTTCGCCTAGGCTTGCTACGTCAAATTGTTTTATCATATGTTTTTCCTTATGTTGTGTATTTAAATATTAATTAAAATCTAGTTATTGTTAACTTAGTTAATTAATAATAACATAAAATTTAAAATATGTGAAGAGAAAATTACAAAAACTTGAAATTACTAATAAAATTACAAAATAAGTTGACATTATATAAAAAATTAGTGTATTATAGTTAACTTGGTTAATATATAAAAAGTATTAATGTTTAGGAGTGATTGTTTATGAAAGCGTTGTTATTAAAAGAAGCTAAAAAGCTTGCAATAGAGGAAGTGTCTCTACCTGAGTTAAAGGCTGATGAAGCCTTGGTTAAAGTTATGGCTGCAGGAGTCTGTGGTACTGACCTCCACCTGTACGAAGGTGAAGGTGGTGCAACTGATAGTGTTTTACCAATGATTTTGGGGCATGAGTTTTCCGGCATTATTGAAAAAGTTGGTAGCAATGTAACAGACTTTAAAGTTGGGGATAGAGTATGCATAGATCCAAATCTATATTGTGGTGAATGTTATCAGTGTAAAAGTGGTAATGTACATTATTGCTTAAATGCGCAAGCATACGGAGTAACCATGTTTGGCGGTTTTGCTCAGTATAGCGTTATAAACAAAAAAGTTCTCTATAAAATACCTGATAGCGTAAGTTTTGAAAGTGCGGCATTGATTGAAATGGTTGCATGTTGTCTTCATGGAATTGACAGAACTCATATTCAGCCTGGAGATACAGTTGTAATAATAGGATTCGGTTCAGTTGGTCAAACTATGATGCATCTTTCAAAAATTTCAGGAGCTGCAAAAATAGTTGTTTTAGAGCCAAATGCTGAAAAACGAAAATTAGCCCAGGGTTTAGGAGCTGTTTTAACTATTGACCCCGCAAGTGAAAATGCTATTGAAAAAATAGAAAAAAGTTCAGTTCGCTCTATAGATAAGGTGATTGAATGCTCCGGAAATGTGCATGCAATGAATTCTGCTGTTGAAATTGCATCAAAAGGTGCAACAGTTATGTTGTTTGGTTTGGCTTCCGGTGGAACTAAAATGACAATTCTTCCATTTGAGCAAGTGTTTAGAAAAGAACTTACTATCACGTCTTCTTTTGTAAACCCTCTTTGTACACAGCGTGTAATCGATATGATGGAAACAAAAGTGTTGGATGTTGATGCGATTATTACTGATAGAATAAAATTGGATGATTCAATCGCAATTTTTACTGATTCTAGTTATAGGCAACGAGGTAAGATATTGGTACTGCCGAATGTATAGTAAAGTGAGTTTTGGAGAGCTTTTCTGTTTTGTTTGAATGCTGTTAAAAAATCATGTTCTTTTTCATAAATTCCTTGAAATTCACTTGCATAAAAATCTTTTTTATGGTATAAATTAACTCCACATCTCATTCTTAAATAGTATGAGGTAGTGGACTGCGAGCAAGATAATCTTGCTCATAAGGGTTCTTTGAGAGTCAAGTGGTTTTATTAAGTGTTATTAATAAAAATCAGTGCAACCGTAAAGGTCAGGTAGTTTTGCCTGTGTCAGGTTAGTACGACCCTAGATGTAAAATAATGTACGTCGTTGACGACATTGAAAAATTTGGCATCAAAGGGGTTCTTGGTTTGATTGCAACGCCAGTTGTAAATCATGACTCTGGGATGCCAAACCAGTCATCAAATGTAGGTTTGATGGTGATAGGTGGATCCGGTCAAGGGTGACTGAAAATGATAGTCATCTTAAAGCAATGAAAATTGCGACCTTCTAAGTATCATCTCTTACTCAAATCTTGCATTAACACCTGTTTTGCCTATATGCGAAGCAGTAAATAATTTACTTTCAGCCTATATGTGGCTAGGAGGAACAAATGGCAAAGGAAAAGTTCGA
>CAYJJW010000156.1:0-4684 GCA_964370555.1 uncultured Treponemataceae bacterium
GTGCCATTTATTTTTAGGCCTAAAAATTCTCATGTGATTGGCAAAACTTACCATTGTTGATTTTGGATCAAAACCAGCCAAAAGTCTTAGTCTGTGTATTTCTTTATATGCAGCTATGTGACAAGAACAAAGATTTGTATATACCTTTGAAAGGGTTTTCATGTCCCCTTTTTTTCCGGGAGGCCATGTTCCAAAAATATAACCATTAACGGCATAGACATTTGGTTCGTTTATGGTTATCCAATCTGAAACTAAATCGCAAAGTTCTTCAACCGCATAGCGTACAAAGTCAAGGAAAATTTCAGGTGAATCTTCGTGCCCAAAGGCTCCCATATTTTCAAACCATGTAGGATTTGTAAAGTGGTGAAGGGTAACAAGGGGCTTTATGCCTTTATCAAGAAGAAGTTGAATTTCATTTCTATAATGTTCAATTGCACTTTTGTTAAATTTTCCCTGCTCAGGCTCTATTCTACTCCATTCAATTCCTAGTCTGTAAATTTGTAAGCCCATTTTTGACATAAGCTCTGTGTCGGTTTTTACTTTTTTATAGTGATCGGTTGCACGAAGAGGACTTGTTCCGTCTGCAATTTTTCCTGGAATTTGCGCCCAGTCATACCAACTATTATTTTTATCGCCACCTTCAATTTGTGTTGCTGCCGTTGCAGAGCCTAAAAGAATAGTTTGTTTAAACTTAAACATCTTGTCACCTCCAAAATAATCTATTTGAATTATATACTAGAAGATTACTTATTGAGTATCAACTTTTTCTTTTTCTGCATTTTTTATATGTAATTCAAGTGATACTGCAGCAATTAAAATTATCCCTCTTATTATAAGAGATACATATTGGTTTACTCCAATAAATGTAATACAGTATAGTAGTGTTGTATAAATAAATGTGGAAATAATAACAGCTTTGAGATTTCCCTTGCCACCAGATAGCGAAAAAGATGCAATTAAACAAATGGCTAATGCATCGCTGGTAAGGCCAAATCCTATTGTTGGTGTTGCAATACCATTGCGAGCTGTTATCATAATTCCGGCTAAAGAAAACAGAGCTGTTGAACATGCAAACATGGTTTTTAGATTTCTAGTTGTATTTCTTTTTTCAAGAGCTGAATGTTGTATTTTAAATTCGATTTTATTATATCTCATAGTGGTCCATAATAAAATTAAAACAATTATTGTTGTAAGAATTGTAAATGGAAGAGAGTATGTAGGTCCGCTTCCCACGTATCCTACTCCAAATTGCAAAAATTGATTTGTAAAGCCGCTTACTTGTAATATGTCTGATTCCGGTATACTAACATACACATATCCTAATCCCATTAATACCGATGAGAGTGCTAGGGTAAAAAACCATGACGGAACTTTGCTTTTTGAAATAAATAATCCATATAGCATACCAATGGCATAAAATACTGAAATAATAACGGGAATAACAATAAATGCAGGTATTGCAGGGATCAAAGAGAAAATTCTACCTGCTATGTCGGCTCGCTGTACAAAAGAACCTGCAAGTATTCCTGAAAAGGCTGCAACAGCCCCTGCAGATAAATCGACATAACCTGAAAAAAGACATAAAGCCATACCTGAGCTCATTAAAAGTATTGGAGCTGCATCTGAAATAATGTTTCTTAAACTTCTCACTGATACCATAGTTGAATCAATTAAACAAAGAGCTACAATAATAATTGCTAGTACGCTTGCAATAGAGTATCGTATAAAAAACTTCTTTAAAGTATCTGTAACAGATTGTGTCATGGGTACCTTCCGGTTAAAATAGTGTACAAGTAATATCTCAATATCTCGAGACTATTACTATCTTATTATTGCACTATTTTGAAACGTTTTCAAGTACTGTTTTGAATATTTTTAAGCCTTTTTTTATTTCTTCATTGTTAATCACAAGAGGTGGTAAAAAGCGAATGGTATTAGCACCTGCAGTTGAAACACATAGCCCTTTTTCAAGACACATTTTTTGTATTTCTCCTGCGCTTTGTTCTATATCTATTCCAATCATTAAACCTTTGCCACGAATATTTTTTATACAAGAAAGATTCCATTGACTTATTTCATTTTGCATTAATTGACCTAGAGATTGAACATTTTGCAAAAAGTCTTTGTTGTTTACTTCTTCAAGTACGGTGAGTGCACCCGCACATGCAAGAGGGTTTCCTCCAAAGGTTGATTGGTGGTCGCCTGCTATAAAGGTATCTTTAACAACACCTCTATACATACATGCTCCCATAGGAATGCCTCCTGCAATACCTTTTGCAAGGGTTACAATTTCTGCATCAATTCCTAGCTTTTCACTTGCTAAAAAGCTTCCCGTTCTTCCAATTCCTGTTTGCACCTCATCTGCAATGATTACCGCCCCTACAGAGCGAGCAAGCTTTGCAGCTTCTTTTGCCCATGCTTCATCGACTAAGTTTACGCCGCCTTCACCTTGCACACATTCAATCATAAGGGCACAAACGCTATCATCAAAGGCTGTTTTTAATTCTTCATAATTATTTGCTTTTATTACTTTAAATCCGTCTACATATGGCGCAAAACAGTCAGGATGAAATTTGTCTTGCCCTGTTGCGCTTAGTGTTGCCATGGTGCGTCCATGAAAAGAACTTTCAAGGGTAATTATTGTTTTTTTATTTTTTCCGCCCGTAATAAACCCGTGCTTTCTAGCAAGTTTTATGGCGGCTTCGTTTGCTTCTGCACCAGAGTTACAAAAATAAACTTTATCAAAACCGGTAGCATTTAGAAGTTTTTCTGAGTATTCTAAACCTTTGTCTGAATTATAATAATTTGAAATATGTATTTGATTTTGTACTTGGTCAATGATTGTTTTTGCAAGTTTTGGATGATTATGACCTAAACAGTTTACGCCAATACCTGAAACAAAGTCTATATATTCTTTTCCGTTAATATCTTTTAAAGTGGAACCATTTCCTGATGCAAAAGTTACATCAAAACTTCCAAAGTTGTTTGTTATATTCCCTGCCATATTATTTTACCTCTTCATCCATTAACATAGTACCTACGCCACGGTCGCTAAACATTTCTATCAAAAGTGAATGTGGAACACGTCCATCAATTATGTGGGTGCGTTTAACCCCGCCGTTTAGCGCTTCTAAACAACATTCAATTTTTGGAATCATTCCACTAGAAATAATACCGGTTGCAATCATTGATGGAATTGCTTGCTTTGTAATGCGCTGAATTAAGCTAGATGAATCATTTACATCCCTTAGTACGCCGGGTACATTCGTAAGTTGTACAAACTTTTCTGCATTTAGCGCTACGGCAATTTTTGCAGCTGCTGTGTCGGCGTTAATATTGTAACGCTCTGAGTCTCCGTTTTCTCCAAGTGCAATGGTAGATATAACAGGAATAAATCCTTGATCGATAAGTGTTTGAATAATGCTTGGCTCAACTTCTGTTACTTCACCTACAAAGCCTAAGTCTTCTGTTGTTTCAATTTTTTTAGCTCGTAATAATCCTGAGTCTACACCACAAAGTCCAACTGCTTTTCCGCCTTGTTGCAAAAGAATGCCCACAATATCTTTATTAAGTTTTCCTGCAAGTACCATTTGTACTATTTCCATAGTTTCTGCATCTGTAGCCCTGAGTCCGTTTATAAACTTTGGCTCTTTTCCAACTTTATCGAGCATGGTATTTATTTCAGGTCCACCGCCATGAACGAGTACAACATGTATCCCAATGGTATTGAGTAGAACAATATCTTGCATTACAGCATTTTTTAGTTCTTCGTTAAGCATCGCGTTTCCGCCATATTTTACAACGACAACTTTTCCAACCCATTGTTTAAAATAGGGAAGGGCTTGAACGAGAACTTCTGACCATTCTGCGTTGTGCAATCTTTTTTCTGTTTCCATTATGTTCTATAATCTCCGTTTATTGTTACATATTCATGTGTTAAATCGCAACCCCATGCAGTTCCGCAAGCGCTGCCGTCTTTAAGTTCAACAAGTATGTGTACTTCATCTTCTGATAAAATGGCCTTTGCTTTTTCTTCGTCAAAGTCAAGCGGAACGCCGGTATCAAATAGTTTAATAGATCCGTCTGTACTCATAAAAGTAACAGAAGCTTTTTCTGGATCAAAGTTTTCACCTGAGTAGCCCAATGCACAAAGAATGCGCCCCCAGTTTGCATCCTTTCCGAAAAAGGCAGCTTTTACGAGGCTTGAAGAAATAACTGATTTAGCAAGGTTTCTGGCAGTTTTTACATCGATTGCTCCTGTTACGGTACATTCAAGTAAGTGTTCTGCTCCTTCTCCATCTGCTGCAATACGTTTTGCCATTTCTGTGTTGATAGTATTAAGGGCATCTAAAAATGCGTAATAATCATCGCAAATTTCACTTATTGTTTCATTTTCTGCCATACCATTTGCAAGAATTAAGAGCGTGTCGTTTGTGCTTGTGTCGCCGTCAACAGAAACACAATTATATGTGCCCTCGCTACTTTCTTTGAGGGCTTGAGTAAGCATTTCGCTTGTAATTGCGCAGTCGGTTGTAATAAAGCCGAGCATTGTTCCCATGTTTATGTGAATCATACCGGAACCCTTTGCCATTGTTCCAAGACGCACGGTTTTTCCACCAATGGTTGTTTCAATTGCGCACTCTTTGTAGCGAGTGTCGGTTGTCATAATTGCTTCGCGTGCGAG
>CAYJJW010000157.1:0-4678 GCA_964370555.1 uncultured Treponemataceae bacterium
CCATACATCATATCTTCAAGTTCACGCCTAACATATTCACTAAACCAAGGAGCTTTATCATCTCTATAAAAATAGGCTGAAGAACTAATACGAGTATAGTCAAAATTAAGCCAAAAATCTTCATACCCTCTATCGGCTTCTTCTTGTGTTAAAAATCCAAAGCCCACCATTTCATCAAGTACATATCGTTGTCTATCCATTGCACGATTTGGATTTTCAAAAGGATTATAGTAGGTTGGGTTTGATAATTGAATTACCAAAAGAGCTGCTTCTGCGGCAGTGATATCTTGTGCTCCATGACCAAAATAGTATTCAGATGCCGAGTTTACCCCGTATGTACCATCGCCCAAATATACTTCGTTAAGGTATAGTTCAAGAATTTCTTCTTTTGAGTAGCGCCGTTCCATTTGAATAGCCCACCAAAGTTCAAAAATCTTTCTTGTAATAGTTATTTCAGTTCTGTCAAGGTAAAGAGTTCCTGCAATTTGTTGCGTAAGAGTACTTCCCCCACCAAGGTTCATTCCCACTACTTGCCCAATCGCTGCACGTACAATTGAAATAAAATTGAATCCAAAATGCTCAAAAAAGTTATCGTCTTCACGTGTTGTAAGTGCATCAACCATATGTTGTGGAAGTTCAGTATATTCTACAACTTTACGCTTTTCATCTGAAGCAAACTCAGTTATAAGTTCTCCATTTATATCTAAAAGCCTGGTAGGAAGAGTTGTTCCAAATTCTGTAAAGTGTTCATTATTTTTTATGTTTGTTGTTTCTGCAATAAGAAGTCCTAAAAAACCACCAATAAGTAGTATAAAGAAAATTCCTGTACCTAATACAATGCAAACATTTCGCTTATTTTTTTCCACTGTAACAGTTTAGTAAAGTAAGAGCTTTTTGTCAAGACAAAAAAAGACCGACACGAATGTCGGTCATGCCATCAAGGCAATCGGGTGAACAATGGGTGGGAGGGGATTTGCTCACCCGACATTATTAATATCGACTCAGAGAGCAAAAATCTTTAACTTTTTTTACTGAATAATGCATTAATAATCAGTATTTGTTCATTCCCTATTCTTCTGTAATTGCAACATCAAAGGAAACATCAACATTGTATGTTCTACCGTTTAGTATCTCAATTGTTCGAATTATTTCATATTCACCGATTGCAAAACGCAATTGATGATTTCCTGTTGTAACTTTTATTGGATCTGAAAAATCAAAATATTCTACATCGTTTAAGTAAAAACGGGTATTTTCTGGGGCTGAAACGGCTAATAAAGGCGCAATATCTTGTAATTGTATTTCAACACGTGTAGTAGTTGCTTTGTCAATGGTAAATGTTTGTACTTCATTTCTAAAAAACTCTGAAGACACCGTTATATGATGCATTCCTGTATCTAATAAAATAGGCTCACCGGTAAAATTAAGCATATCATCATCAATAAAAACTATAAACGGTGATGCAGTTTGAGTTTCTTCATCTTGCACGGGATATAACACTTCTAAATCTAACAAACCATTATTTGAAAGTATTGGTTTTAATTCTATATCTACATATGAATCCCACAAACCATCAGGGACTCCTTTCATTACAATATGTACTCTAAAAAAAATATCATTGATTGGTGTATCATGAGGAAGTAAAATTGTCTTTGTATACGGGTCATTTGTTAACTCTGCTTCATCGGTCAGAGGAATCTCCATGTGATATGTGAGCCTATTAGAAAATGTGCCTATTAAAACACGTTCTGCATTATAATCTATTATTTCTTCAGAAGGTTGTGGTTCTACGTCTCTATAAAATGAATAGGCAACAGCTCCGCCATAATCTGCCAACAATGCAGGCATTTTAATTTTTAACTGAAGTCCTTGCATAAACAAACGTTGTTCGGGAAGCACTAAATGAAGAGCTTCTCCCATGCCAAGTCGCATCTCGTGGGTAGAAGTTTCATCGATGAGTTCTTTTTTTACAACGCTTCTAACACGGAAAGATTCTGCAAAACTATACTGAGAAAGAAGTAAAATCAATAATAAAAACAATAAAGTTTTTTTCATGTTTGTTTTCAATGCTCCTATAAAACAATCACTGCCAAAAGTTTTTTATAATTGAAGAAGGATCTTGTGCCTGTCTTCCTATTCTTATTTCAAAATGCAAATGATCTCCTGTCGATAAGCCTGTGCTTCCAACTGTTCCTATTTGCACTCCTTTTTCGGTTATATCGCCTGTTGCAACAAAAAAGCTGTCAAGGTGCGCATATAAACTTTGGGTATTATTATCGTGCTGAATAATAACATAATTTCCATAAATGTTATCAACTCCCGCATTGGCGATAATACCCGATTTGCTTGCAAAAACCGGTGTTCCTCTTGGAGCAGCTATATCTGTTCCATTATGAAACGTATTTTCTCCCGTAAAAGGACTAATCCTCATTCCAAATGAAGATGATATAACTCCAGCTGCCAATGGTGGAATCATAGTAGAATCCGTAAAAAAAGTCCTTTCAGTGGGACTAAAACGTGCATCAGGAATATAAAAAAAACTCGATGATGCAAGTTGAAAAGAATTAAATCCTTCACTATCAGAATACCGTGTTTTTAAAAGAAACTCAAGAGGTGTTTGCGGTTTTTCACTAATAAAAAGCCCCGCAGAAGTTGGCAAAAAAAGTGTTTTTCCAATAAGAGGAGAATCTATAAATGCTATAGAATTAAGTGTTACAATCGCATCATAAGGAATATTGCATCTTGCAGCAATAGACAGAATAGTATCCTTTTCTGTAGCAGTATATGTATATATACTCGTAAATACTTGTTGTTTTTTTGCCAAAAGCATGTAGTTTTCACTTACATCTTGGGAGTATTGCTTAAAAGCAGAATCTGAAAAAGTTAGCATTTTTATATGAGGAAAGCGTACCGGTGTGTGTGTTGATATGCCTTGTAATGGAGTTGATGAAATATCAGTACAATTTGCATGTGTTATAAATATACTAACACAAATTAGTAACAGTATATATGTTTTTTGTAAAACTAAGGTGTACCGTAAGCAAAACATATGTAAGTATATCAAAAGGTTTAAAAAAAATATAGGGTATATAGTACTTATTTGTAAAATATACCCTATTTAAAATTATGTAGAATAATTATTATTCTTGACTAATTGCGTCTACAGGACATGCAGATGTACAAGCACCACAATCTACACAAGTACCAGCGTCAATAACTCTTACACCGTCACCTTCTGAAATTGCGTTTACAGGACATTCACCTTCACATGCTGCACAGTTGATACATTCGTCACTAATTTTGTGTGCCATAATTATACCTCTTTTTGTATAGTATTTTTGTCTATCATTATTATACAGTGTAAATATCTGTTAGTGCAAGTTAACTAAGTACTTTTTTATTTTTTTTCACTTGCACTTATACATGGAATAGTGCATAATAACTATAGAAACTATTTTTAGGAGTGTAACTATGAATATTTTAAAAATGATTGATCATACTGTTTTAAAAGCAACAGCTACAAAACACGATATAGAAAAATTATGTGCAGAGGCAAAAGAATATGGCTTTGCCTCTGTTTGCGTAAATCCCGTACAAGTTCCACTTGCCGCAGAACTTTTATCAAAGCCAAATAAAGATGGCTACTACCCTGCTGTGTGTACTGTTGTAGGTTTTCCGCTGGGAGCATCAAATTCTGAAATTAAGGGTGCAGAAACTATTGCAGCCATTTTAGATGGAGCACACGAAATTGACATGGTTATTGATGTTGGAGCTGCAAAAGAAGGCCGCTGGGATGACATACAAGCTGATATTGAAAACGTAGTTATATCTGCAAAAGATGCCCACCAAATGGACGAGCGAAAAAGCGATGTAAATGCAGTAAATCCTATTGACCGCCCCGTTATTGTAAAGGTAATTTTTGAAAACTGTTATTTAACTAAAGAAGAAATTGCAAAGGCCTGTGAATGCGCAAAGGCTGCAGGAGCAGACTTTGTAAAAACTTCTACTGGTTTTGGTACTCCAGGTAATGATAAAGATGGAAATCCAATTGCCATTGGAGCAACTCCTGAAGATGTTGCCTTAATGCGAAAAACGGTTGGCGCCGATATGGGCGTAAAAGCTGCAGGCGGAATACGCGACCTTGCATCTGCAAAGGCAATGGTTGATGCTGGTGCTACAAGGCTTGGATGTTCTGCAGGTGTAATTATTGCAAAAGAGCTTTTAGGACAAAGCGTAGAAAAGACTACAGGCTCGTATTAGAGCATGTATTTATTTAATGCTAGTTCAATTTTAAAAAATCATACTTCTCATGAAATAATTCCGTCAAATAGGGATTTTTTGGCTAGTACAGTGCGTATTGCGTGGCCTGCAGCCTTAGAGTCCTTTTTGATGGCATTAACCGTTTTTGTAGACACCATAATGGTAGGTTCTTTAGGTTCTTTTGCCATTGCAGCAATAGGACTTACCAATCAACCAAAGTTTATTTGCCTAGCCATTTTTATAGCTTTAAGTACTGCAATAAGCGCGGTAACAGCTAGACGCAAGGGTGAAGAAAAACAAGATGAAGCAAATCAAGTTCTTGTACAATCTATTTTTTTAATTATTGTTCTTGGCATTGCAATCACAGCCCTTGCACTTATTTTTACAGAAGAAATACTTATTTTTGCAGGAAGTCAAG
>CAYJJW010000158.1:0-4622 GCA_964370555.1 uncultured Treponemataceae bacterium
GGCATTGACGTAAACAGCCCACACAAAACTGTGTACAGAAAAATGGAACGGTAGGTACTAATTACTAGGTACTAATTACGAGTTACTAATTATTAAGGTGGGCACCTCGCCTTTCAGGCGACCGCGTCGACAAGCGGTTTCATTCAAAACGTATGCGCCCACGCAGGGACGCATCTACGTTTTGAACTTGCCTACGGCAGCCGCTTGTGCCGCTGGTGCATTAGGGTAAAGCACAGTAGCTTTGCAAATAAAAAAAGAGTTGGAACATTTCCAACTCTTTTTTTATACTCTTAAACTAATTTCACCTGATAAAAGCTCTTCTTTGCTACCATCTTCTAACTCTACAATTAAATGAGCCTCATCGGTTATTTCAAGAACTCGGGCAGAATATTGTATTGTTGGTTTTATTACGGTAACAAGTTTATTTAGAACATTCGAATATTTTCTATATTCTTTTATAACTTCTATTGGAGGTTTCGCTAACACTAAAAACAAATTATTTACTATACTTCCAATAAGTTTATTTCTATCAATATTTTTATTAAGACTTCCTGCAATATTTTTTATTTCATCAGGAAAGCCTTCTTTGGATTCCAAAACATTAATACCAATGCCAATAACATAACTTTCTATGGCAGTAAGGCCGTTTTCATTAGTTGAAAAAACTCCTTCTGTTAGAATTCCACAAACTTTTTTATTACCTACAAAAAGATCATTTACCCATTTAATATTAGCTTCTACACCAAATTCCTTTAACGCTCGTCTAACTGCCACTGCAGCAATTACCGTTATTTCAACAGTATCTTTTTGTATATTAGAATACATTTTTCCATCGTAAATTATTGATAAATATATTCCCCTGCTTTGTGGGGAGTAAAAACTTCTACCGAGCCTTCCTTTGCCGGCGGTTTGATGTTCAGCTGCAAGAATTGTTGCATGGGAAGAAGGTAAGCCCTTTTTTAATAGTCTCTTTGCCTCTACATTAGTAGAATCTATGGTATCATATAGATATATTTTTTTTTCAACTGCACATTTCACATTTTCGTTTAAAAAAGAAGCAATAGACTCATTATTTAAAGGTTTATCAATAGGCGACATCACGCATTGCCGCCAAGACGAGTAAAACTATTTGCTTCTACAGTAAAAACCATTCCTGATCCCGGTTTTTCCAAGAGGGGGAGCGCTTTAACTGTTTGTACAAGCTTTTCTGCCAAGTCTTTTTCAGCAACCATAACAAGCATTTCTTTTTCAGGTACTATTTGAATTCCAAAGAAATTCATATCTTGTTCTTTTCCCGTTCCCCGTGCATTTATAATTGTTCCACCTCGAGCACCTGCTTTTCGTGCTTCTTGCATAACAGCTTCTGCATATCCTGCATTAACAATCACACACACTAATAAATGATTTGCTTTTTCACTCACAGTAGTATTCTCCAAAAATAATGTAAAGAAAATTCCGGTATGTCCAGTATGTACTTGCATTGCCTCATTAAGAACATCACCTCCGCAACATGTATTCATCCTATAAGCTATTAACGTTTTTTTTGTTTGACCTAGCCCCAACTTTTGTAGCAAAGCAAGCTCTGCTGTTCCCCTCGCATCAAAACTCATTGCCTGTTTGATACCCGATGAAGTAATTGATTCTAAAACAGACTTACTACATTCCTTTGGAATAATTACTATTGCTATTTTATTTCCATCCTGCAATGGACTCTCCTTTGTATAAAAGGCAAACAAACCGCATAAAACAAAAGATTATGCAGAGTTTTGCAAAAAACCGCAAAAAACCGTAAAAAAAGTCAAAAAAAGCATTGACACTTTTTCTAGATTATTGTATATTCATTTCAACAAGAAAATTATTTAGAAAAGGGTCGCATTTCCTCCTCCTTTGGCGACCCTTTTTTTTATTTTAAACCATAATGCCTAATCCTGCAAGTACTTAAAAACTTCATTCATATACTTTTCTTTTTCATAAAACCAACTACCTATATGAGGAGCCTTATCAATGATATCAATACTTTTTTGATTAGGTGAAACATCATATAATTCTTGAGCGCAATGATAACTTACTAACGTATCTGCTTCTCCATGAAAAAATATTGTAGAAAAAATATTTGCTTTTGAAGAATTTTTAATTATGTTTACCGGATTGTTTTGGTTAAAAAAGAATCCATTTACACATACATTTAACAAGGATGTTGAAGCATATATTCCAAGTGTTAAAAAAGAACTAAACCAATCTTTTGGGAAAAAAGCGCGTAACATTTTTTTTATATTTTTAGAATATTCGGAAAAAGAGCAGTCAGAAATAACAAGATGCACCGCTAAAGAATAGGCATAGGCTGCTTGTAAAACAGTGGATCCCCCCATAGAAACACCATGTAAAATAATCTTTGTTTCTTCTCCAAAACGTTTTAAAATATAGGAAACCCAACTTTTAATATCAGCTCCATCGGTTTTGTAAAATCCTAATCCCGAAAAAGCTCCATCACTCTCTCCGTGACCTCTTAAATTTACTGATAAGGTTGAAACCCCTCTCTCATTATATGATTCAGCTAAATATGCCATTCCAGCACTTGAATCGGTAAAGCCATGAACTAAAATAGCTATTGTTTTATTTTTTTCAAATTGAGTGTGCATCCATAGGTCTGCAAAAAGATTGTTATTGGATTGTAAGCTTTTAAAAAATGAAATAATACCGGTAGGAGTTACCATTTTAATTGAAATTTTTTCTAAAGGCTTTGTTTCCCATCGCTCCTTTGCTTCCAATAAAGGTTCCATAATACGTTCATCTTTTACATGAGATGCAGAATCTACAACCGATTTTTTTTCATATACAGAACGAACACAAAGCTTTCGAAAAACTATAATTCCAATAGGGAAACAAAAAGAAATATATCCTAAAACAAGTAATAAAATGCAATATAGAACAATTAGCAAATATAAACTCCGTATTTATGATTATTACTTATCTACAGTTATACCGGCAACTGCAAGTTGCACTGAAGAATACATTTCGTCCACTGTTTCTTGGTCAAGTATTGATAGCCTAAAAATTGAAGATTCAAGAAGTGAAAAAAACATCTCATTTGCAGCTTTTACATTAATATTCTTAAACTCTCCTGCTTTCTTTCCTTCAATAAGTACCGTTGAAAGTAAATGTCGTAAGCGTATAATTCGGCGTCGCACTTTTGCATTTGGATCTTTCCCTGCTTTTTTTGCCTGCACCAGGTATGCCAAAATAACACCAAAAAGCTCTCGGTTTTCAACACACTCTTTTATAATAGCACAGAGCATTTCTGAAAGTTTTTGAGTACATGTTTTATTTTTATCTGAAACAACCTTTAAAAGTGTTTTTTCCATACTTTCAGTTAACTGCTTTATACTCCATAAAAATATTTCTCTCTTATTTTTAAAATAAATGTATAATGTTGTTCGAGTTATTCCGCACTTATTGGCAATTTTTTGAAAAGTTGCATCCTCATAGCCCTCATCGACAAAAACATCAAGTGCTTTTTTTAAAATTACCTTTTTTCTTTTTTCATGATCTACAACAATTCCCATCTAATTCCTCTTTACCCTTATTTTCGTACATAAATAACGTGGTATCTAATATTCCACTTTTTAATGCTTTTCTAGCAATAGCTTTTTTACCAAACTTTGATTCAAAATCCATATCAGCGGTAATAAAGCCCATCTCCCAACCAGGAAAACTTTTAATTAAGTCTGACATATCTTTATAAAGCATATTTATCTCTTCTTCTGTTCCTATTCTTTCTCCATAAGGAGGATTTGAAAGAATTAATCCTGTATCATAGGGTGCAGATAATTCACGAAAGTCAGCAATATCTATTTCAGGACGTGGGATTCTATTGTCACTTCCAATAAGCTGCAAGGCTCTACCCGCTGTTACGCAAGCTCTTTCAATATTTTCCCTTGCTCTTTCAACTGCAGAAAAATCGATATCTGTACCCGTAATTCTACAGATTACATCGGTGCGAATTTTTTCAGCTTCTTTTTTCTTAATTTCGTCTGCTTCTTTTTCATTAAAAATGGTAAGATTCTCTAAATCAAACCTGCGTCCAAAGCCGGGGGCTACATTATGAGCATAAAGCATAGCTTCACTTACAATTGTACCCGAACCACAAAAAGCATCATGAAGTGGTGTTTTTCTTCTCCAACACATAACATGCAGAAGTGTCGCAGCAAGTGTTTCTCTAATGGGGGCTACACCCCCATCCATGCGGTAGCCCCGTCTGTTAAGAGGTTTCCCTGATAAGTCCAAAAGCACACTGACTTCATTTTTTTCTATGTAAATGCGAATGTCAGCTTTATTTCCGGTTTCAGGAAGAACTTCCATTCCCCACACAAAACCTAGTTTTTTACAAATTGCTTTGTGCGCAATTTTTTGAATACTATGTTCCGACGTTAGCTTACTTCTAAATGTTCTAACCTTATCCAAATGTAATCGAACATCTTTTTTAAAATAATCCTGCCAAGTAATAGCATACACACCGTCAAAAAGAGCATCAAAATCTTCTGCTATAAATGTAGACAATTGTAAATATACACGGTCTGCAGTTCTTAAACATAAATTAGAGCGATACATGCCATCTTCAGGGC
>CAYJJW010000159.1:0-4565 GCA_964370555.1 uncultured Treponemataceae bacterium
TTTGGATTGTAATTCCGCGCTCTTGTTCTTGAGCCATCCAGTCCATTGTGGCAGCACCATCATCTATTTCACCAATTCGGTGAATTTTACCAGTATAATATAAAATGCGTTCTGTTGTTGTTGTTTTTCCAGCATCTATGTGAGCCATGATGCCGATATTTCTCATGTTTTTTAGTCCCATGAGATGAGTATAGCAAATTTTAGATAATTATTCAATTCCTTTACCCTTATTTACTACCCTCCCTATTTGTGGTATACTGAGCATATGCAAAAGCAGCAAAAAAACAAAGAGTCTATTTTCAATTTAATTAAAAGCCCTTATATTAGAAGTTTTTTTGCAAAATATAAATATAGCTACATTTTTGGCCTTAGTTTTTTAGTGCTTATAAACTATTTGCAAACTCGGATTCCCATTGTTATAAAAAATATTATTGATGGCTTAGAAGAATTGAACATCACCATAGAAATTTTAAAAACCTTGCTTTTTTCTATTGGTGCAATTGCGCTATTTATTGGTCTCGGAAGAGTGTTGTGGCGCATTTTTATTTTTGGTGCATCAAGAAAAATTGAACGAGACATACGAAACGATATTTTTGAGCACTTAGAAAAACTTTCTCAGAGCTATTACAGTAAGCATAAGACTGGCGAGATAATGGCATACATTACCAATGACTTAGAGGCACTAAGAAACTCTATGGGACCTGGGATTTTACTTATTACCGATGTTATTACACTTCTAGCCCTTACCCTTTTTAACATGTTTATAAACATAAACGTAACCTTAACGATTGCGGTTCTTATTCCACTTTCATTAATAGCGGTGATTACTTCTTCTTTAGGTAAAATATATTTTAAACGCTTTACACAGAAACAAGAAGCTTTTTCTAACATTTCAGATTTTATGCAAGAAAACATGTCGGGGATTCGAGTAATTAAAGCCTTTGTTCAACAAGAAAAAGAAATTGAAGCATTTAATGAAATAAATAATGAGTATTTAAAAAGCAATATGAAACTTATGCAATTTGAGGCCATTATGAGGCCATTAATGCGTACCGTAGCTGGTATAGCTTTGACAGTTGCTATTGGCTACGGTGGTTATTTGACCTCGGCAGGAATTATAAGCATTGGAAGTCTTATTGCTTTTTTTGAATATTTAGGTATGCTAGTATGGCCTATGATAGCAATTGGAATGGCGGTAAACAATATAACGAGAGGTTCTGCAGCTTTAAAACGGATTGAATCGGTACTTCTTGAAAAAGTTGACATTACAGATGCACCAAACGCAAAAAGTATAGAGAACTTTACCGGTGATATAGAAGTTAAAAATGTATCATTTACCTATCCAAACACCGAAAAAGAAGTTCTTAAAGACATTTCATTTTCTATTAAAAACGGTGAAACACTTGGTATTGTAGGAAGAACAGGAAGTGGAAAAACTACATTGGTAAACTTGCTTTTGCATTTATATAATGTAAAACAAAATACCGTGTTTATTAGTAATGAAGATATAAACACTATTCCGCTAAGAAATTTACGCGAAAACATAGGCTATGTTGGCCAAGATACGTTTTTATTTTCGGATACCATAAAAAACAATATAATGTTTAGTAGCGATGATTATTCTTTTGACACAGTAGAAGAAGCTTCAAAATGTGCATGCATACACGAAAACATTGTAGATTTTAAAGATGGTTACGATACAATGGTTGGAGAAAGGGGCGTTACCTTATCTGGTGGTCAAAAGCAAAGGGTTTCAATTGCGAGAGCATTAATTAAAGATAGTCAAATACTCATTTTAGATGATTCACTTTCTGCCGTAGATACCGACACAGAAGAAAGAATTCTTAGTAACCTCAAAAAAAGGCGAAAAGATAAAACAAATATTATTATTGCTCACAGACTTTCATGTGTTCAACATGCTGCCTCCATTATTGTACTCGATGAGGGAAAAATAATTGAAAGAGGCACACATAAAGAACTTCTTTCTCTGAATGGTCTTTATAATTCACTCTATCAAAAACAATTGTTAGAAAAAAATATTAACGAAGAAGAATAGAATATGAAAAAAGAAAAACCACAAAATACTTTTAAAAGAATGCTCGCATATGCTAAGCCACACTTTGCATGGTTTTTACTATCTCTTTTTCTTATAATGCTTATTGTAGCACTAGAATTATACCAACCCATTATTTTAGGAACAGCAACAGATACCATTATTGAAAATTTTTCGCTAGATAATAACAAAATAATAGATGTGCTTTCTTTGGCTTTACAATATGTATGCATAGTCATCGTAAGCGCAATTCTCACCTATGTACAAACAATGGTACTTGCAAAAATTGGTCAAAAAATTATATTGCAGGTGCGTCTCGATATTTTTAAGCATTTACACACATTATCTATACGTTTTTTTACCAATAACCCAATTGGTGTGTTAGTAACAAGGGCTACAAATGATGTTGAAGCATTAAACGAAATGTATACGAGTGTTATTGTAAACATAGTAAAAAGTTTTTGTATGCTCGTTGGTATTATAATTACCATGCTTTTATTTAATGCTGAACTTTCACTTATTACTTTTTCAGTACTACCATGCATTATTGCAGTAACCGTTGTATACTCCTTTGTATCAAAAAAAGTATATAGATCTGTACGTACTAAAATTTCAGAACTTAATGCTTTTGTATCAGAGCATGTTTCTGGCATTAAACTTGTGCAAATTTTTTCTGTAGAACAGCCAATTTTTAAAAAATTTAAAGACAAAAGTGAATCCCTTCGAAGTAAATACGCAAGGCAAGTTACCATGAATGCTATGTATAGTCCTTCCTCTTTTTTATTTAACATGATTACATTGATTATGCTTTTATGGTTTGGCGGAAAAATGGTAATAGCAGGCGACATTACGATAGGCACCATTGTAATTTTTCAACGCTACATTAGTAAATTTTTTGAGCCTATTCAAGAGTTTTCGGAACAGTTTACTACAATACAATCGGCCTCTGCTGCTGCAGAAAAGATTTTTACCCTCTTAGATGAAAAACCGGACATAGAAGATTTTGAAAATGCAATTGAACTTACTAATATTCGAGGTGAAATAGAGTTTAAAAACGTATGGTTTGCCTATAAGAAAGATGAGTGGGTTCTAAAAGACATTTCTTTTAAAGTTGCACAAGGGCATGAAGTTGCACTGGTTGGGAACACAGGATCTGGAAAAACCACAATTCTGCATTTACTAGGGCGATACTATGATATTCAAAAAGGTGAAATACTTATAGATGGCATAAACATTAAAAATATTAGCATTAATAGCCTTAGACAAAATATAGGGCAAATGATGCAAGATGTATTTTTGTTTACAGGGGACATTAAAAGTAATATTAGATTACGAAATGAAAACATTAGCGACGAACATGTTATAGAAGCATCAAAGCATGTAAATGCAGACACTTTTATTTCTACGTTTAGTAATGGATATGATGAAAAAGTAATAGAGCGAGGAGCTTCTTTTTCTGTTGGTCAAAGACAGCTTCTTTCATTTGCTAGAACCTTAGCGTTTTCACCAAAGATTTTAACATTAGACGAAGCAACGGCTAATATAGATACAGAAACAGAAATACTTATACAAAATGCCCTTTCTCACCTTATGCATGATAGAACAACCCTTGTTGTCGCACACCGCCTATCAACAATTCAAAAAGCTAATAACATTATTGTATTACATAAGGGAAAGATTGTAGAACAAGGCACACATCAAAGATTATTAAAAAATAAAGATTTGTATTATAAATTGTATACACTACAGTATAATTCTTAATTCGAAATTTGTAATTGCTTAAGGAATACATCCACTTCGCCCCTTACCCTGTTTAAAAAATCTTGGCGAAGGTTTGCACCCAAATGCCCGTCTGGGAAATGGTCAAATAAATAACTGCATTCTTCTAAAAGTTCTAAAAGTAATGTATCATCCAATGGAGTTTGTCCTGTGAGCATATCTTTAATGTTAGTGAGTTTTTCTTTTTCTTGTTCACAAAAGTCATTAACTTTTTGAGTATTTTTAAAAGGTACACTAGATTGTTTTTGTGAAACTAAGGGCATAGATTCAATTATTTTTATTGCATTTTCTGTACTTATTGAATCAATATTTTTTATCATTCCAAAGTTCGAAAGATCGTACAAATTTTTTGTATTTTTATACCGTTCACTAAATAAATCTGCATACACTTTAAGACCAGAATCGCTCACCTTTGAAGTTTCTTGTAATCTAAATGTTCCATGCCTAAAACTCATTGCAGGGTTTCCTATAGACATAAACTTATTTGATTCATTAAGTGATTCTTTCACATGGGGGCTTTCTTTGCAATGAGTTTTTCCAACTGGAAAAGCAAAATCTAAACCACTCACAAAGACAGGAATATTTTCGCATTTTCTTAAATAAAGAGCAAGTTCTGTAGCGGTAATTCCGACTGACCCAAGAGGAGGAAAGACAGGTACTTCTGTAAATGTATTTTTTATGCGTTGCAATAATGAACTTTTTGTGTACTCAGATAAAAAAAGCGAAATGTTTT
>CAYJJW010000160.1:0-4487 GCA_964370555.1 uncultured Treponemataceae bacterium
TGATCAAATTTTTGGTCTAAAAGTTCTTTATTTACGTTACGGTCACCCTCTACGGTTGTAATATATTCAGGTGCAAAGGCTGTTTTGATAATTTTTGCAATAATTTTAGAAGTAGCACCTGAATAGTTTGCAGGTTTTAACACAATACAATTTCCGGTTGCAATTGCCCCAACTACAGGAACAAGCGAAAGTTGAAAAGGGTAGTTCCAAGGTGCCATTGCTAAAATAACGCCAAAAGGCTCTTTGTGAAGCTTGCTAACTGAAGGAAAATTAATAAGTGATGTAGGAACCCATTTAGGTTTACTAAGTTTTCGAATATTTTTAAGCATGTATTTTATTTCATCTATTACGATATTAATTTCTGCAACATAGGTTTCAAAAGGATCTTTGTTTAAATCTTTTTTTAATGCATCAAAAATTTCAGACTCTAGGTTTTCAATGGTTGCTTTTAAAACCTTTAATTGTTTAATACGAAAATTAATGTCGTGTGTAACGCCGGTATAAAAATAATCGCGTTGTGCTTTTACTATCTCTTGAATATTTGCCATGCTTGTCTCCTAAGTTATATTATATTTTGTTGGGTAAATGCTGTCAAGTATTGCTATTTGCTCTTGCGGTTTTTACTTGAGTGCACTATACTTATAGTATGAACTTAAAAAGAGCAAGCGGTATATTACTGCATCCAACATCACTTCCTCAAACAGATGGAATCGGAACAATCGGAAAACAAGCATACAAATTTATTGATTGGCTACATTCAGCAAATCAAACGCTTTGGCAAATTTTGCCACTTGGTCCTACAGGTTATGGAGATTCACCTTATGCATCATTTTCAACTTTTGCTGGTAATCCTCTTTTAATTGATATAGATATGCTTGTAGAAAATGGTATATTAACAGATATCCAAGCTACGGCTCCTGATTATATACACGATACCGGCTATGTAGATTTTGGCTCTGTTGTGTGGTGGAAAATACCATTGTTAAAACTTGCAGCGAGCCAATTTATAGATGGAAAGGGTAATAAAGATTTACATACTCAATATGAATCTTTTAAAAAAGAAGAAGCATTTTGGCTTGATAATTATGCACTTTTTATGAGTATAAAACAGTTCTATGATGCAAAGGCACAAGAAGAAAAAAAAGAAAACTGCATGTGGTCAAATTATTGGCCAAAAGAACTTCGAAGTAGAGATAAAACTGCCTTAGATGCTTGGATAAGTGAAAATGCTTGTGAGGTAGAAAATCAAAAAGCTATTCAATTCTTTTTCTTTTATCAGTGGAAAGCACTTAAAGACTATGCAAATAAAAATGGTGTTTCAATAATTGGAGACATTCCTATTTTTGTTGCATCGGACTCTGCCGATGTATGGGCAAATCAAGAGCTTTTTCAATTAGACAAGGATAGCCAACCAATTGCGGTTGCAGGTGTTCCGCCCGATTATTTTAGTGAAACAGGACAATTATGGGGCAATCCCTTGTATGACTGGGATGCTATGCAAAAGGATAACTTTAGTTGGTGGTTACAGCGCATTCAAGCAACACTTAAACTAGTAGATTATGTTAGAATTGACCACTTTAGAGGCTTTGAAGCCTATTGGTCTGTTCCTGCAAAAGAAAAAACCGCCATAAAAGGCAAGTGGGTTGACTGTCCCGGTAGAAAGCTTTTTGAGGTAATAAAACAAGAACTTGGTGATATTCCAATTATTGCAGAAGATTTAGGCGTTATTACTGATGGAGTTCAAGCGCTTCGAGATGACTTTGGACTACCTGGAATGCGTGTTTTACAATTTGCGTTTGATATAAACGAAGCTGGGAGTGGTGGATTTGTAAACTCATTTTTACCTCATATGTATTGTCAAAAAACAATTGTCTATACTGGAACACATGATAATGATACCATGCAAGGCTGGATAGATTCTGCAAGTGATGCAGAAATTGAGCTTTTACAAGATTATTTAAGTGGCGGTTTAAGTGAAAAACGCCCAAATAAAGATCAACTTTGTGCAAGCCTTATAAGTTTGGCCTTATTTTCTTGTGCAGACTTTGCTATCATTCCATTGCAAGATATTTTTGCGTTAGACTCACAAGCTAGAATGAATACCCCTTCTACAAGCGGTGGAATAAACTGGCAGTGGCGAATGGAAAAAGAATATTTTTCTGATGAAAAAGCAAGCTGGCTAAAGCATATGGGAACATTGTCAGGGCGTAATATACGTAAGAATTAACATTCTTGTTAATTCTTACTATAGGTTTTTTAAGATAGACTCTTGTTTTTCTTTTGCCCGCTCGTTGTTTGGATCAAGTTCTAGTACTTTCTCTAAGTCTTGCAAAGCTTTTTTATTGTCTTCTAACGATGCATAAACATAGCCTCTTTCAAGGTAAGCGGGCATAAATGTTTCTTGTAATTCAATTGCCTTTGTAAAGCTTTCTATTGCTTTTTCATATTTTTCTTTTTTTGCAAACGTTAATCCTTTACTGTATTGTAATAATACTTTATTTCTTTGAATGTGGTTAATATTTATAATCACTATGTATGCACAAAGAGGGACGGTTACAAAACTTCTATAAATTACTGCAAAATCAAAAAATGCAATTTGCACAATGGTAGCAATAATATAAAGGCTTGTAAACACTAAAAGTGGAATCATCTTTTTTAAAAGAATAAATACACAGGCGAGAAATAAAAGTGAAAGGGTAAGAATTGAAATAGTTAACCCTTCTTCATTGTAGATTTCTACACCTTGATAAATGGCAAAACAGCCTGCTAAAAATAAAATAATGTTTAGTATTTTTTGATTCATGCTAAAAATTCCGACTACTTCCAAGGGAAAATAAAACTTTTTATATCACGAGGCCCTATTGTTTCTTTATCTTCTGCAACAAGTTCATCCCATGGAATTTGTTTTCTTGCCTCTTTTGGAGGAATTTCAGGATGTTCTTCTAACCAATCATACTTGTATAACCGTAGTCTGAGAGCATTATTTTGGGCAAGAACTACACCTGTAATTCCTGGAGCCATAAAAGCTAAAATAGCAGAAAATACAAAAATAAAAAGCGTGTAAAACCCAAAGAAAATAGTAAAGCTTATATTATCAAAAAATAATATAAACGATTTTTTTATGTTCTTTTTTAGTCCACCGCCAAGTTGTGATTGTAATGGTAAAAACCATTGCAATGAAAGTGTTGCTATCAACAATACCCAAAATATGAGTGCACCTAAAATAAGATACACTAAATTATTGCTTTGTGTGTACATTTGAAAATAAAAGGGGAGTCCTACAAAAAGTGTAAAAATACCTGCAGAAATAACTAAACCAAAAAGTATTGCATCTTTCCACACATTTTTGATATTTGAAAATACCTCTGTAATGGGGACGGATTTAAAGTTTACAATTTGTGCACTGGCATCACTAAGTGAAAAAATTAATATCATTGCTCCACAAATAAAGAGTAGTATTATAAACATAGCTAATATTGGAACTGATGCCGTAGCCGTGACAGCAAAAAAACCTAATGCAGTCCACACAAGTAAGCAGATATTAAAAAGGGCAATCCATAAAAGGTTATCCCATCCATCACAAAAGTTCTTTTTAATAAAAAATAAAGTCATGCTAACAGTGTATAAAAAAAAACACCGCCCGTCAAGAGATGGGGCAGTGTATTCAAAACAAAAGAACTATCTTAGTAGTTTTTTACATTTCGTTGGAAGTAACCTTTAGGATGGTCACAAACTGGACATTTTTCTAGTGCTTTTTTGCCATAGTGAATGTGACCACAGTTTTCACAAATCCAAAATACTTCTTCGCCATCTTCGTACATTGAACCGTCATTAAGGTTTTCAAGAAGTTTTTTGTAACGTTCTTCGTGTTCTTTTTCAATTTTTCCAACTGCATCAAAAAGGTATGCAATTCTGTCGAATCCTTCTTCTTTTGCAGTTGTTGCAAATTCTGCATACATTTCTGTCCATTCGTAGTGTTCACCAGCTGCTGCATCTACTAAGTTAACTGCTGTTTCAGGAACTTTACCATCATGTAATTGTTTAAACCAAAGTTTAGCATGTTCTTGTTCGTTGTGTGCTGTTTCTGTGAAAAAATCTGCAATTTGGTTTAAGCCTTCTTTTTTAGCTTGTGATGCATAATAAGTGTACTTGTTTCTAGCTTGACTTTCGCCTGCAAAAGCAGATTGTAAGTTTTGTTCTGTTTTTGAACCTTTTAATTCAGCCATAGTTTTTTTCTCCATATAAATAATTAGTCTTTATATATCTATGATACCCTCGCAAGGATAAACTGTCAATACGTTTTTATGTAATTTTTTAGCGTAAAGTGACAATATTACACACTTGTTTTTTTTGTAATACTATTACAATTCCACAAAAAAAGGCTTGCTTTTCAGCAAGCCCCATTCGTAACTAGTAATTCGTAATTAGTAACTATCTACACATATTTTTCAAAAATCTTCTTTAATCTTTCGCCGCCAATAATTTTC
>CAYJJW010000161.1:0-4433 GCA_964370555.1 uncultured Treponemataceae bacterium
AGATAAAACTAAAATTCGTGCAAATCAAGGCCATTCGATTAACGTAGACGTCGAGCTAAAAAAGGAAACTCCGCCAGATATGTTATATCATGGAACAGCTACAAAATTTGAAAGCTCAATTGATAAAGAGGGATTACTTCCTAAAACACGACTATATGTCCATTTGTCATCTGATATAGAAACAGCAACTGCAGTAGGTAAACGGCATGGCAAACTTTTAATTTATACCGTTAATTGTAAAGATATGCTTTCAGAAGGATATACCTTTTACATTTCAAAAAATGCTGTTTGGCTAACAGAAAAAGTTCCCGTAAAATTTCTGAAAAAATTATAATAGGAAGCATTTTCTTTTAGCCACGCACTTCATTAATTCTCTTTAATTTAACAATTCAATAATTCTCACATCAATGTTTCGCTCATTCCATAAGCTCTCGTTTTCTACTAAGTAGCTTTGCGAAAGTTCGACTTCGCCGAGTTCTTTTGCACACAGACTTGCATACTCAAGAGCTTCAGGATATATATGCATTGATTTTACCAAAGGGTCTGAAAAAAGTTCTTGCCAATACTCAAGCCCTGTATCATAATCCTCTGCTAAAGTATACATAAGGGCGAGTAAATACATTGTCCATAAGTCTTGTGGTATAAGCTTTTGTGTATTCAGTATATACTCTACAGAGTTATCTAAAATAAGTTTAGGATCACCTCCCTCTTCAAGCATAGATATAATTGCGTAAAACACTTGCATTCTAGCTTTATATTCTTTTAATCCCTCATCATCTGGAATTTGAAGTGTAACCAGCTCCGTAAAGTTATTTTCATGTACCTGTGCATACAAATCGTCTAGTGCTTCTTTAAGAGAAATTTGGGGATTCCACATATCGTACTTAAATTGCTCCCCAAAGTACAATTTTATATAATACATCCCCCTAAGATATTCATCAAGCAGATAATACGTATCACCATCTGCATAGTCGTAGTTTTCATTGAGGTCTGCTACTTTTTTATCTTGATATTCTAAATATGCTACCATTTTTTCAAGTACTTTATTATCAAATACTGCATATTCAAATGGAATACTCGGCACTCCTTCTTTTTCTATAATATAGCCATCAAATACGGGATCAAATGAGATAGGCAGATTCTTTGCCCATGCTTCCATTTCATGAGGATATAAGAATTTTGGCTGTTCAGGTATTTCATTCCATTCAGGAGGGTATGCACTTGGTTCAATACCAAAAAAAAGATTTCCTATCACTGTTGTTTGATACGATAACGCAAAATAATCATCTCTATACTCTTCTTTTATATAAGCACCTAAAGGTTTCCAATGGAAAGCATCGCTTCCCGCAAAATGTGTATAAAGTTCTTTCGTTGCTCCGTGTAAATCACCTGCAGTAATAAGACATTTTGCCCCTTCTTCAACACTTATCATAGCTTTTGTAAAGTTTTCATACATAAGCTTTGCACGATAGTTATCAATTTCTCCTGTACTTGTTTCAGGTGAAAAAGAAATTCTCCCCTTTTCTAGCGCTATACTTTTAATGGTATCTCCATCTTTTGCCGTTTTATTAATCTCTTCTTCTGCATTTAGACTATTGCGTGAATATCTGCCAGTTGTATATGACCACGGGTACCACGTTCCATAGAGAGGAGCTTCATAACCTTCGGGTGCTTCTCCTGTACCTTCATAAAAAATATAACGTACACCCTCATCGTAAAGCATTTGCATGTGTTTATCTAAAAATACTCCCATATTTGCATACGTGTGGGTAATTTCACCAATAAAAACAATCTTATGTTCTCTAACAATTTGCCGTAAAGCACTATCTGCATCAGGTGCATTTTCAAGTAAGTTTTTTGTATACACCAAACCATTATTCGATGCACAAGAACTTAGTACCAACAACAATGCTATGAAAACTACTGCAAACTTTTTCATGATAATACTCCTATAATTATTATAACACATAAAAATGGATTGTGTGACTTTTCGGGAAAAGAGATTTTTATATTTTTTAAAATAGAGTGTGTTTATATTTAAAACAAATCTGAGTGAGTGCCCGTTCGAGTTAAATATAAAATAAGAGTTTCTTTTGACTTTTCATGAAAGTAATTCATCCATCATTTGGTCAACATCAGTATAGCCTTTGTATGCACTTGGATTCTTTTTCATTTCTTCAAATTCGGCAATTGCTAACATGGTTTCTTTGTTTGGGGTTTCAAGTTTTACTTCAAAAGGCCTTGCAATTGTGTCCAGCAAAAATCCTATTAATCTGCGTAATCTGCGGATAATACACCTATCTTCTAGTCCTTAAAATCATCAACACAAAGGCGGTAATATAAAATAATGTAGGAATTGTTGCAAAAAGAAGCGTTGTTAAAGGAATGTCTGCAATAAGTGTTCCTCTTGCACCGGTAACAAAAATTATGCCAAAACCTACAAGCATTTCGTATACAACACTCGCGTAGGTTGTTACTGTTCCTGCTACCAAAGCCATCCAAGCAACATCCCTTGTTTTTGACCATAGCATAATGGCTAAAAAGGCTGCAACGCCACCAAGAATGAGTTTTATAATGTATAGAATAATTTCTGATTGTGCCAAATATAATTCCTTTTAAAATAGGTTACTCTAATTTTCGGCAGTAAAGGGGTTTTGTTTTAGCTTTTTAAAGTCGCCAAGGTTTACGCCAAAGGGCACAATTGAGGGAACATTAAAAAATGGAGAAAGTAAAAGGCCTTTATCCATAGAGTGGATAACAAAGTTTTTATAGTCCTTCTCTGCAATTGTTGGAAAAAGATAGCAAGACTTTCTTTCAAAATAATCGCCTAAAACTTCATCATACAGGCAAAAATCACTTTCGCTTCTATTTGGCTTTTCTTTTTCAAAGTCGTAAAAACTCCTTGCAAGTCCATCAAAGGCGCATGAAGGAATGTTTGTTTCTGTTTCAGATATTTCCACATCGCCCTTCGTTACCACAATGTGTACATTTTGAGAAAGTAAAAAAGGTGGCACCACATACACAAGATTTTCAGAGCTTACATTATCTATTGCCCAAGGCTTCCACATAGGAATCTTGTTTTTATATGCCCAAGAGTCCATCGATGTTGATACTATATCTTCAATTGAAAAATCAATATTTTTTGCTTTGATAATTGCATAGGCGCAAGATTCTTTTGACGAAAAAAAGTACACGTTTGCAAAACCTGATAAAGTTTTTAAAATTGCCTTTTCTGCCCTATGCTTTCTTGTCAATTCAAAGCTTGACGTTAAGCCCTTTGCAAGAGCATTTTTAAACATAAGCATTGACTTTCCGCTACCGTTACCCCGCCCCATAATTGAGCGGCCACAATCTAAGTGCATGTCAACAAGGCGAGTTCCTTTTTCGGTGTAAAGGAACACTCCCCTTGCACGGTTTACATTTCCGTAGCGTTTTTTTATTTCGTCAACGTACCAAGAAGGATTCATATATTGCCTATCGTTTTTGAAGCTCTTCTGTTAAAAGCTTTGTTGCACTTGCAGGATCTGCTTTTCCCTTAGATATTTTCATAACTTGCCCCATTAAAAAGCCTACGGCATTTGTTTTACCGTTTTTAAAGTCTTCTATAGCTTTAGGGTTATCATTTAGTACTTGTGCTACAAAGTCTGCAATGGCACCACTATCACTTACAACAGCCATGCCTTTCTTTTCGATAATTGCACTTGGTAAATCGTTTGATACAAGCATGTCTGCAAATACTTCTTTTGCTTGTTTACCATTAATTTTACCATCGCTTACGGCATTTGCAAGTTCGGTAATATGCTTTGGCGTAATACTTACTTCGTTTATAGTAATTTCTTTTTCTTTAAGTACGGCTAAGAGTTCTGCTAGAATCCAGTTTGCAACTTTTTTTACATCCTTTGAGCCCTCTGCAGCATCTTCAAACCATAAAGAAAGCTCTCTTGTAGAAGTTAAGGTTTCAACATCGCCATCGGTTAGCCCGTATTCTGCTTTAAATCGAGTGCGTTTTGCTTCTGGAAGCTCGCCTACTTGGTCGTGTGCATCATCAATAAACTCTTCAGAAACGCTAAATGGTTTAATGTCTGGTTCCACAACAAATCGGTAATCTACAAATGAGTTTTTGGTTCTTTGCACAACAGTTTCGCCATTTGCTTCGTCCCAACCCATGGTATTTTTATATCCAACAACAAACTCTTGTCGGTTCGTTTTAAACTCTTCTAATTGACGAGTAATTTCGTAGCTACATGCATCCTTAATTGCTCTAAATGAGTTTAAGTTTTTAATTTCAGAAATTGGGGTGTGATACTCTTTTCCGTCTTCCCAAATGGTAAGGTTAATGTTGGCATCGCACCTCATGTTACCTTCTTCTAAGTTCCCCTTGGTAACATTTACATAGCGCAATATTTCTTGCACCGTTTGCATAAAAAGAGCTG
>CAYJJW010000162.1:0-4427 GCA_964370555.1 uncultured Treponemataceae bacterium
ATTCGACAAAAAAACGCAATGCGTTTGTAACCTACTGCTATTCGGTTATCCCTTTTTAAGAAAATTACTGAGAGGATAATATCATTTTTAAGAGAAATAATCAAGTTGCGCAAGGGATCGTTGCGGTATCCTTTTGGCACCGCCAAAAGATACAAGCAAGAGCCCGACCCCGAACATGGCAACCTATGTGTTGCCATGCGGGGATGCGCCCTAAAATGCAGAGTTAATCTTCGCTATTTGACAAAGCTTCTTCTTTTTTGGCTTCACTTTTATCTTTTAAATCGGCCACACCTATAAAAATTGCAATTAACCCAATGATAGCTGCTAAGCTAGGCGCAAAACCTTTTAGAAAAAAAATAATTTCAGCTCCCCATCCTAAAAATGAAGGCAAGGCTGCAAAAATGGTAAAACCACATAATAACAAACCAACTATTAAAGAAACCATCATTACCTCACAGTGTATTAATATACTACTTGCAAATTCTATCATAGTTTATATATCTAGTCAAGGAAAATAAAATGTGCTATACTTGCCTTATGAATAAATCTCTTTTTATACAGGCGGTCAAGATAAGTACCCCTGTTTTTTTTGGATATATAGCAATTGGCATACCCTTTGGGCTAATGCTTGTTAACGCAGGCTACCCTTGGTGGATGGCGCCACTTATGTCTATAACGATGTATGCAGGAGCGGGGCAATATGCAGCCGTTGGGCTCTTTGCATCAGGTTCCGATATTACTACTGTTATTCTTACCATGCTTGCCATTAACATACGCCACATTGTATACGGATTGTCTTTAATAGAAAAGTTTAAAGGCATCGGTGCTTGGAAACAATACATTGCCTTTGCATTAACAGACGAAACCTATGTTTTATTAACGAATTGCACTATTCCCTCTCATGCACCCAAGGGGGCTTTTTACGGAACCATCGCTATCTTAAATCACTCTTATTGGATTTTAGGAGGACTTATAGGGGCGGTTGCGGGAATGCTCATTCCATTTTCGTTTGAGGGAGTAGACTTTGCCCTTACATCGCTTTTTATTGTACTTCTTATAGACCAGTTACGATCGACAAAAAATCCTCTTCCTCCTATTATTGGAGGAGCATGTGCCCTTGTAGCGCTTTTTATAATTGGTCCTGGAAACATGCTTATTGCCGGCATAGCCTTTGGAATAGTTGTTCTTATTTTAGCAAAAAACCCCATTGAAAAACGACAAAAGGAGGAAATCAATGCCTAGTACTTCGTTATCTATAGTTGATGCTTTAATTAGTGTTCCAATTATGACAGTAATAATATTTTTGCTCAGGTATTTTCCCTTTGCCTTTTTTTCAAAGCGCACTCCCCCGCCACTTTTTAACTATGTTGGAAAGTATCTCCCTCCAATGGTAATGGCAATACTTATTGTCTATAGTTTACAGTCAATTGATTTTTCTATTAAGCCCTATGGTTTAGCGCATCTTGCTGGGTGTTTGTTTACAATTGTTGTACATTTATGGAAAAAAAATGCCATGATTAGCATATTTGGTGGTACAATAGTATATATGGTAATTAATAATTTCTAGTTACTAGATACTAATTACTAATTGTGAGGGTAAAACGACTAGTCATTCTGACTCTGCTATCTGCTGAGCTACAGGAAGAATCTAATTACCGAATGAGAAGGAACAAGTGTGAGATTCTTCACGGGAACAGAAATGGGATAAAACTCAGAATGACAGAATTCGTGTAAAAATAAAATCTGCGTAATCTGTGGATAAAGATAAAAAAATATATAAGGAGTAAAAAAATGCAGTACAGAGTGTTTCCAAAAATTCAAGACAAAGAGATTTCAGTGTTAGGATTTGGAACTATGAGGCTTCCACAAAAGTCGGGCGATTCTCAATTTGGAAAAGATATTGATATTGACGCTACAAAGGCAATGATTAAAGAAGCCTATGACCAAGGGGTAAATTATTTTGACACCGCCTATATTTACCATGAAGGTAACAGTGAAATAGTATTAGGAAAAATTTTAAAAGAGCTAGGCATTAGAGAGAAAGTATACGTTGCAGATAAAATGCCCATGTGGATGGTAAAAGAAGAAGAAGATTTAGAACGCCTTTTTACAGAACAATTAGAAAGACTTGGAACAGACTATATTGACTTTTACCTCTTACACTCACTAAATGATAAAACATGGGAAACCGTAAAAAAGGTAAAGGCAATTCAATTTGTTGAAAAGAAAAAACGTGAAGGAAAAATTAAACACATAGGTTTTTCTTTTCACCACGAATACGAAACATTTAAAACTATCATTGACTCATACCCTGGCTGGGAGTTTTGTCAAATTCAATACAATTACTTAGATGAAGATTATCAAGCAGGTAAAAAAGGCTTAGACTATGCAGCCAAACATGAAATTGGAGTAATTGCGATGGAGCCACTCAGGGGCGGACTACTCGCAAACATTCCAACTGCGGTAAGAGATATTTTTGCAAATGCCGATAAACCCAGAATGCCATTTGAGTGGGCACTTCGCTTTGTTTGGGAGCAACAAAACATAATTACGGCCCTTTCAGGCATGAGTGCAATGAATAACGTAATTGGAAACTGTGCCATTGCATCGAGCGGAAAAGCAAACTCTCTTCCTTCAAGTCAAATTAAAGTAATTGAAAAAGCGAGAGATTGGTTTAAGGCTGCAATGAAAGTGCCTTGTACCGGTTGTTCATACTGTATTCCATGCCCCACAAAGGTAGCCATTCCTGAAATATTTAGAGAATACAATAGGCTTGCCATGAATGGGGTTTTAGAAACAGGTAAAGACAGTAGCGGTTTAGTACATTCTGTAGAGTATACAAAAATTAAAGCAAAAGAAGCAGGCTCTGACAAGTGCGTATCTTGCGGTAAGTGCACCACAAAATGCCCACAAAACATTGCAATTCCAGAAGAACTTGCAAAGATTCATGGGGAACTTGTTTAGAGAGGGTATCCGCAGATTACGCAGATTAATAAGATTTTTATGCTATAAAAAATCTGCGTTTACCTCCCCCCATATCTAAGCCCACCACATTCGTAATTAGTAACTAGGAATTATTAGTTAATTCCCCCCTTCGCCCCTTGACAATACTGTCATTTTATTGCATTCTATTACTAATCTTAATGTAGAATGTCGTAATGTGCGGCTATGGGGGAAATTGAAAAAAATTGAAAGGTAGCACTGTATCAATAGAAAACGTATCCAAAAACTTTGGATCTTTTTGCGCACTGGATAATGTGAGCATAGAAATTAAGAAGGGAGAGTTTTTTTCGCTTCTTGGACCATCAGGTTGTGGTAAAACAACCCTTTTAAGAATTATTGCAGGATTTGAGTTTCCTGATGATGGTGTGGTATTATTTGATGATAAGGACGTTATTCCTTTACCACCAAATAAGCGTCCTTCTAATACAGTCTTTCAAAACTACGCATTGTTTCCACATTTATCGGTATTTGACAATGTAGCATTTCCACTTAAATTAAAAAATCTTCCCAAAGACGAAATAGAAAGCAAGGTTAAAGAATACCTTCATCTTGTGCAACTTAATGCACACATGCATAAAAAACCAAATCAACTTTCAGGTGGACAAAAACAACGCGTTGCCATTGCACGAGCATTGATAAGCGAACCAAGTGTTTTACTCTTGGATGAGCCTCTTTCAGCCTTAGATGCAAAACTTCGCTCAAATCTCCTTGTTGAACTTGATAATATCCACGACAAAGTTGGTGTTACATTCATCTATGTAACACACGACCAATCAGAAGCACTTTCGGTATCAGACCGCATAGCCGTTATGAATAAGGGAAAAGTACTACAAATTGGAAGTCCTTTTGAAATTTATGAGCAACCTGCAACTGAGTTTGTTGCCCAATTTATCGGGGAAACAAATATTTTTGATGCAACCGTTGAAGAATGTAAAGAATGGCCTCTTCAAGATAGAGAAAATGAGTTTATGTGCACTCTTACCATTCCTGAACTTGGGAAGCCTATACAAGTGACCGACTACGATGAAACCGAAGTTGGACAAAGAGTATGCTTTACCGTTCGCCCTGAAAAAATTCGTATTTCACATGAAAAGCCATCTTCTTCAAAAAAGAACTTAAACGTTTTTAAAGGTATGGTTGAAGAGCCTGTATACTCAGGATTTCAATCAAAGTTTTATGTTCAGTTAGAAAATGGAACACTTATAAAAGTTTTTAAACAACACTCAAACTACCTTGATGACGGGCTAGAGATTGAATGGAAAGATGAGGTTTATATATCTTGGCATGCCGATGATGGCTACATCGTTGAGGACATTGACCAATGAGCGGCCAATTACCCGGAAAAAAATTAAGCCGAATAAATATGGGCCCTATCTATGCATGGCCAATGGGTGTATGGTTTACAATCTTTTTTGTAGTTCCTC
>CAYJJW010000163.1:0-4400 GCA_964370555.1 uncultured Treponemataceae bacterium
TGATACTGCAACTTTTGATTCTGGAACACCAACGGTAACGTTACCTGCTAGCCTTACGGTTGGGCAAATAACGGCAGATGTAGCGGTTACTTTGAGTGGAAATAGTACTCTGACTGTAACAATAATAAACGGAGCGGGTTCTGTTTCTGGAGAAGATACAGACTTAATTATGCCCACAGGAGCCTCTGTTTCTACTACAATTAGTTTTGACTCCCTTACTGCAAATGGTACAATAAGTCTTCAAGGTAGCATTACTACAGATGGAACTAATGCAAGCTCTGCAGGGCAAAGCTATAGCAACGCCGTTACCATTGGCGGTTCCGGAGCTACTCTAAATTCAAGTGCTTCTGACATAACTTTTGGCGCCGGAATTACTCTTAATCAAGCTTTAACTTTAGAAACAAGTGCAAATATTTCTGTAACGGGAGCTGTTACCGGAGGCCAAAACCTTACGGTAAACAATGCAACAGGAATTACCTTTAATGGAGCTGCAATCAATGTTGGTACTTTTAATGTAACCTCTGGGACAACATCATTTTCGGGAACTACAAGTTTAACGGCTACAGCAGCTACGACACAAAATGTTAGTGTTAGTGGAAATTTTACATTAAATAATGGCATAATTGCAAATGGAACACTTACAAATAATGGAACTTTTACCACAACAGGTGGAACAATAACTGCTGCAAGTATTGGTGGAACGGGAACATGGAATCTTGCAGGAACTGTTAGCACAACAGGTGAGCAAACCTACAATGGAACTGTTACACTTGTCGGTGATACAGAACTCACTGCTACTGGACAAACTATTACATTTGTATCTACCGTACAAAGCAATAATACTGCTTCTTCTAATCGTGATTTAACAATAACAGCAGAGACCATAATACATAGAGCTACTATTGGGGATATTGCAGCAGACGGAAATGCAAATTTACGAATAAAAAATTTACAACTGAATGCTACAACAATCCAATTAACAAGTGGTGTTCGCACTACAGGAAATCAAGACTTTAACGGTGAAGTAAGCATAACTAATGCAGAGTACTTTGGACTTAATGCTTCGGGTGGTACTATAGACTTTTCTTCAACATTTACAGGTGGTGGAGGTTCTTTCAATACTTCCGCAACTAGTATTTCCTTTGGTGGAGATGTTAGTGGGTTTTCTGATTTCAGTATTCCACCCCCTGTAACAATAGATGGAAATATCACTACAGGTACCCAAACATATGAGAACAATATAACAACTACCAAAGCGGTGACTCTTACAGCTTCCAATGTTATTTTACCGGCTAGTAGAGCACAAACACTTTCTTTGGGAGGCGCTTTAACAATTTCAGATGATCTTACAACGCACACAGAGGGTTCAAGTGAAATAACTTTAGACTTAAGTACACATAACTTAACAATTAACAATAGATTTCTTGCAACGAGTGAAACTATATCCACACTGTACAATGCAAACATTACTGTTACCGGAAGTGGAACACTTCAAATGGATGACTTTGATACAGCACCGAAAGGAAATCATACACTAACAGTTAATGACACTGCTCCCATTGTAATAGTTGATGGAATTTTTGCAGATGTTCATACAGTGGTGGGAGACCTTTCTGTTCAGCTTATTGCAAATGAAAGTTCAGTCTCTATTGGCAGAGCTGTTCTTGGTGTTGATGATAATGGAAGTACTTCTACAATGTCAATTATTGGTAAAACCGTAGCGTTTACAAATAAAATATATGCTCTTTATGATACTGATTCTGGAGGAAGTCTTTCTGTTACAGGAACAGACTCTGTAACATTTAGAGAAGATATTGGTATAGGAACTATTACTGGAGTTGCAGTAGAAGGCATTACAGGACACGATTTTGATTCGCTTTCGGTAACGGTAACAGATACGGAAGGAACGGTAACATTTGAAGGAAATGTTACAACAAATACACTTGATTTAAATGCCCCTCATTTAATTTTTAACAGCACCGATGATCAAACTATAACTACAAAAAGTCTTTTAACCTTTGTCGGGGCAGTTACAATAAATGCAAGTACTACTACAGGGGAATCTACAACTTTTTCAGATGGCTTTGAGCAAACAGGTAGCGGGGTGGTTGCACTTTCAGGAAATATCAACTCAGATGCCGGTGGATTAAGCTTTGCAGGAGCTACAACCCTTATAGGCAACACAGCAATCACCGCAGACGGGCAAAACGTTACCTTTGGTTCGACTATTAAAAATGGAATGACTAGCGGAAAGTATGCAGCTTTTTCTATAAATGCTGGCACAGGAACCATTACACACAACGGCGGAATTGGAGCCAATACATCAAGTGGTAATGATGAAGTAAAACCTGGGGCAATTACACTTACTGCAAATTCAATTGACCTTAGTGGTGTATATATTAGAACAATCGGGGATCACTTATACGATGGTTCAGTTACTTCAACAGGAGAGATGCGTTTTAATGCAGGAAGTTATAATATTGTTTTTAATAATACCTATACAGGAAATGGAATCCTAGCAACTGCGGCAACTAAAACCTCTTTTAAAGGTGCGGTAACAGGGATTACCTCTCTTTCTATCACTGGGGCTACTGGCATAGGAGCAAATATTACCTCAAGTGGCAGTCAATCATATAGCGGGGCTGTAACGCTTGAAACTGCAGAAAATACTCTTACTTCAACAGGTAGCTATATTGCTTTTAGTGGTTCTGTTACAGGTGCTCAAACTCTCAATCTTGAGGCAGGTTCTTACATCACTTTTACCGGTAGTGTTGGAGACGTAGGAACGCTACTTACAAAAGTGGATATAAAAGATGCCAAAGCAGTCAACATAAATGCAAACTTTTACGCAACTACTTTAACTTTTACCGATGCAAGTCCTACAGTTTCATTTACTCCTACTGCCACACAAACAATAGATGTTCCTGCAAATAGTTTCACTTCTAACACAGGAACAATTGACATAAACGCAACAACTATAACAACCTTTGTAAAAGGGTTAACTTCAACCGGATCGGGTGCTGTTAGTCTTGAAGGGACCCTTGTTTCTACAACAGGCGGATTAAATATTTCAGGTGCTACAACTTTAACAGGAGATACAACGCTCAATGCAGATGCTCAAACAATAACTCTTGCAGGCACCGTAAACAGCGAAACAGACGAAAACAATTCTTTAACAATTGGCAATACAGCAGCAGTTACAACGGTGAATCTAAACAATACAATTGGAGTAACACGAGCACTTTCAAGTCTATCGATTAATGCAGATGCACTAAATATTAATTCCTCTACAATTACCACAACAGGAAACCAAGAGTATGGAACAGCAGGCGATGGTGCCGGAAACGTTGAGTTGAATGCAGCAACAACAACTTTAAATGCCGGAAATTCTGGGAACATTTCTTTCAAAGGAACGGTACAAGGGAACACAGATGTTGATACAGAATCTCTTACTGTTTTAAATGCTTATGCTCTTACCTTTAACGGTGCAATTAGCGATATACAAGATTTAACTGTAACCTCTGGGGTAGGAGGGATTTCCTTTGCAGACTCTACAACTGCTACCTTGACATTTACAGGAACTTCTGCAGTTACTCTTGCGGGAGCTTTGGAAACAACAAATTCTGCAAGCGCAATTTCTTTCCCTTCTACGGTGGAACTTGATGCAGACAGTACAGTAACAAGTAACAACGGTGCAATTACTTTTACCGGTGCAGTTACCGGCTCGGGAACAAGCACCTTTGATGTAAGTTCAGGAACAGCAAATATAGCTTTTAACAATGCTGCAAATGCCCAAACAACAGCTATTGGTGGGGCAGTTACACTTACTTCAACAGGAACTGTTTCTTTTGGTAACTTTGCAGATGATACAGGTCAAGACTCAACCAGTTTTGGCTCTTTGAGTTTTGATACAAGTACGCCTGCTGTAACTCTTGCAGGTTCACTTTCAACAGGCAGTGGAACAATCACCTTTCCTGCAGCAGTTACACTTGCGCAAAGCACTACCGTTACAAGTACCAATGCAAATATTACTTTTACAGGGACTGTTACAAACACTACAGCAAGAGACCTCACTGTAAATGCAGGAATAAGAACTGCAACTTTTACAGGAAATGTAGGAACAGATACTAATGCAATTAACGATGTTGTTGTTACTGCAAGTTCAACAATTTTTTCAGGTTCTCTATATTCTGAAACTTTAAACATAACTTCAAGTACCATAAGCTTAAATAATGGTTCTGGTGATCAAGCAACCGATGTTTCTGGAACTGTAACACTTACAACGTATACAGGTGCAACACCATCCGGGACTATCAGTTTTGGTAACGATGAAGATGATACACTATCTTTTGGCTCATTCGATATTACCACGGGAACTTTAAATCTTGCAGGAACAGTAA
>CAYJJW010000164.1:0-4399 GCA_964370555.1 uncultured Treponemataceae bacterium
TTAAACCTAGGGCACACCTTTGGTCATGCATTAGAAAGCCTTGCAGGTCTTGGAAGTATAACCCACGGGGAAGCGGTTGCTTGGGGCATGGCAAGAGCCATTGATTTAAGCGAAAAAATAGGACTTTGTGGTATTGATTATAAAAATGAGATTTTTAACGTGTTAGAAAGCTATAGTTGGAACACAGTAGCAATGCATCCGTGCATTACACTTACAAAAGATGAGTTTCCGAAGGCTTTATTGAATGCCATGAAAAAAGACAAAAAAAATTCGTCTACAAAGGTACGAGTAATTTTACAAAAAGGCTTGTGTGACACCGTTATACAAGAAGTTGAAGATGGTGATGTGTTGGCGATTTTGTAGCATAGCCACCAAGATTGGTCATGAAGAATCCGCAAGAATGACACAGATTACGCTTTTTCAGAATTATTTTTTGTAGTATTCTTTTCTATTAGGTTAGTTTTTATTGCAATTTAAATAAATTTGCGCTATAATAACATAAAGAGGTACTATATGGCACAATCAACATTTAGTGTAAGAATGGACTCGTCATTAAAAGATCAATTTGATGAGTTATGCATTGATTTTGGAATGAGTACAACTACTGCATTTAATATTTTCGCTAGAGCAGTTGTACGAGAAAAGAAAATACCATTTGAAATTGTTGCTACAAATTCAAATGCAATTATCTCATCGGGAAAAAATGCCTTCTTTGAGTTGCGCGAAAATGCAAAAAGTAGTGATGTAAGTGACCTATCGTTGAAAGAAATTAATGATGAAATAGAAAGAGTGCGTAAGTAGATACCTATATGACTTATTATGTTGTAATCGATACAAATGTACTCGTTTCATCTTTGCTATCAAAACATGACGATGCTTCAACAGTTAAAATTATTGAAAAAATCTTTTCAAAAGAAATAATCCCTTTATTTAGTGAAGAAATATTACGTGAATATCACGAGGTACTACGACGAAAAAAATTTAAATTTTCAGAAGTATTAGTAGTAGATTTTCTGCACGGAATTGAACAATGTGGCATTTTAATTAATCCATCTCCCAGTGGTGAAATTTTACCCGATATGAAAGACTTGCCCTTTTACGAAGTTGTTTTAGAAAAAAGGCACAATGCATATCTCGTTACCGGAAATAGCAAACATTTTCCAAAATGTTCATTTATAGTAACACCAAAAGAATTCCTAGAAATTTTAGACATGTAGAAACATTTTTTTATAAAATGAAGTATTCACAAGCACAAAAGAACGGTTGCGTGTGCCACCAAGATTGGTCATTTTTAAATCCACAGATTACACAGATTTTTTTACGTGTAAAAATATTGTGCAAAACACCACAGAGTCTGACGGTGATGCCAGACTCTACGGGAAGGCACTGTACCTTTAGGCCTTATTACGTAGACTTAATTACCTACAATCTTATCTGCATAAGTACTGTTGCAGGAGTAGTTACTATGTCCCAGCTCCGTAACTACCACCGCCAGTTTTGGCAGTTACGGTAACTTTATAGCCTTTTTGCCGTGTAGGTGCCTGCGACTGCTTTTCCTCCTACAACCGGAAGGGTTTCATTCTCTCCTGCCGGTGAACTTGTCCATGTCCACATACCCGGGTCTGCATAATTAACCCCGTTAAAGGTGCCGGTTTTTGGCTTAATTAGGGTTGAAACAGCTTGGGTTAGCTGACTTCCCACGGTAACAGTATCAAGAGTAACGTTATCGAACATATAATCCTTATTTGATACTTTTGAGGTATTAAAGTTCTCCGGTAAGGTAAGGCTAGTAAGTTTACTGCAATAACCGAACATATGTCTCATATACATTACATTTGAGGTGTTAAAGTTCTCCGGTAAGGTAAGGCTAGTAAGGGCCTCGCAATAACGGAACATATCGCTCATCGTTGTTACATTTGAGGTGTCAAAGCTCTGTGGCAATGTAAGGCTAGTAAGTTTACTGCAATAACCGAACATTTCGTACATCGTTGTTACATTCTCTGTATTAAAGCTCGCTGGTAATGTAAGTTCGGTAAGGATATTGCACCCACGGAACATAGAGCTCATATCTGTTACGCTTGAGGTGTCAAAATTATCCGGTAAGACAAGGCTGGTTAGGTCAGTTAAACCATGGAACATAGAGCGCATATCTGTTACCATAGAAGTATCTATGTGATTTATACCCTCTATGGTAACAATATTAGTAAAGTACTTAAACAATTCTGATAAATCGGTTTCAGGGATAATAAGACCACTTGTGGGTGCTTCAATTACTATTTTTGTTATATACCACGAATCAGTTACTGCGTGCATCGCAGCTTTAAGAGAGGTGCCTGTGTTGTCTGTAGTTGGTGTTACGGTGAGGGTTGAACCGTTTGCTGTAGCAGTTACTTTAGTTGCTTCCACCCGTTTTGCCGTATAGGTGCCTGCGACTGCTTTTCCGTCTACAACCGGAAGGGTTTCATTCTCTCCTGCCGGTGAACTTGTCCATGTCCACATACCCGGGTCTACATAAATAACACCGTTAAAGGTTCCCGTTTTTGGCAATATTTGATCTGAAATAGCTTGGGTTAGCTGACTACCCACGGTAACACTTTCGAGAGTAACACTAACGAACATATAGTTCGTGTAAGTTACCGATGTAGTGTCAAAACTTGATAAATTAAGGCTGGTAAGAGCAGAGCAATTATGGAACATAGAGCCCATATTTGTTACCTGTGAGGTGTCAAAGCTCTCTGGTAATGTAAGACTTTCAAGGGCATTGCAACCAGTGAACATATAGCTCATATTTGTAACGAGTGAGGTGTCAAAGCTCGATAAGTCAAGACTGGTAAGGGCTCTGCAAGCAGTGAACATAGAGCTCATGGTAGTTACCGATGTAGTATCAAAACTCGATAAGTTAAGAATGGTAAGATCATTGCTACTATAGAACATAGAGCTCATGGTAGTTACCGATGTAGTGTCAAAACTCGATAAGTCAAGAATGGTAAGATCATCGCAATACGCAAACATATTGCTCATATCTGTAACACTTGAGGTGTCTATATGCTCTAAGCCCTCTATGGTTGTTAATTTGCTGTAGCCGGTGCTACCCGAATCATCAGTAAACAAGCGGGATAAATCGTTTTCGGGGATAATAAGACCACTTGAGGGTGCTTCAATTACTATTTTAGTTATGGTTCCGCGGTTACTGTCGTCCACAGCTGCATGCATAGCAGCTTTGAGAGAGGTACCAGTGTCGTCTGTAGTTGGTGTTACCGTGAGCACATTGTTAGTAATCTTAGCAGTTACCTTTGTCGTAGGTGTTCCCTTTGCCGTATAGGTGCCTGCGGCTGCTTTTCCGTCTGCAACCGGAAGGGTGTCTGTGCCTGTAGCAGATGGAGTTGCTTGCGGCACCCACATACCATTATAGTTAACCCCGTTAAAGGTACCTGTTTTTGCTTTAATTTGGTTTGAAACAGCTTGGGTAATCGCACTACCCACAGTAACGGTATCAAGGGTAACGTTATAGAACATATCGCTCATAGTTGTTACCTTCGAGGTGTTAAAGTTCTCCGGTAAGTCTAGGCTGGTAAGCGCACTACAATTATAGAACATAGCGCCCATAGTTGTTACATTCGAGGTGTCAAAGCTGTCCGGCAAGGTAAGGCTGGTAAGGGCAGTGCAATCACGGAACATTAATCTCATATCTATTACGCTTGAGGTGTCAAAGCTCTCCGGTAAGGTAAGGTAAGTAAGATTTCTGCAATAAGTGAACATATTATACATGTTTGTTACACTTGAGGTGTTAAAGCCATCCGGTAATTCAAGGCTGAGAAGGTTAGTACAACCATTGAACATTGCGGACATGTTTGTTACATTCGAGGTGTTAAAGCTATCTGGTAAAATAAGACTTGTAAGAGTAGAGCAACTTTGAAACATAGCATCCATGTTAATTACGCTTGAGGTATCAAAGCTGTCAGAAAATGTAAGATTTGTAAGCGCTATGCAATTTGCGAACATACCAAGCATATTTGTTACCAGGGAGGTGTCTATATGAGTTAAGCCATCTATGGTAATTAATGACGTGTAGTATTTATAGTTGGAATTTCCATCACCATCACTAAACAAGTAAGATAAATCATTTTCTGGAATAATTTTTGAGCCATCTGTGGGTTCTTCAATTACTATTTTAGTTATGTTTGGTCGAATACTGTCATCTACCGCTGCGTACATAGCAGCTTTAAGCGAGGTACCCGTGTTGTCTGTGGTTGGTGTTACGGTGAGCACTGTATCATTTTCGGATAGTGTTGCGGTTACCTTTGTAGGATTGATTAACCACACCGCATACATGGTTACATCTTTTGTTGCGGTGTACTCTTGTTCGTCTGTATACTCAACCGTTGTGCCGCCCTTTGTT
>CAYJJW010000165.1:0-4389 GCA_964370555.1 uncultured Treponemataceae bacterium
GTGGTTGTGTTGCTGGTGGTGGTCAACCATACGGTGCAACAGACGAAGTACGTGCAAAACGAGCTGCAGGTCTTTATCAAGATGATATTAACTCAGAAATTCGTGTATCACACAAGAATGAGCATGTTATGAAAGCTTACAAAGACTACTTTGGTGAACCTAACCACGGTAAAGCACATCATCTTTTACATACAACATACACAAAACGTGAATTGTATAACTAAGAAATGTGTAAATAGCTAAATGAAAGGCGATGCAAAAATGCATCGCCTTTTTTCTTGTGCATACACTATTATTGAGTAGAAAATCGTTTCATATTCATTTGTGAATAAATACATCCGCAGTAGTCTTGGCGGTATAAATTAAATTCTTTTGAAAGTTCTAAGCTTCGTTTAAATCCGTCGTGCTTTTTAAAGTCTGCAAAAAGATATTTAGGTGTTTTTGCTTCTGGATTATTTTCTTGGAGTTCTTTTTCAATTTTTTCTCCAAGCTCATTTATTTTTTTTGCATCCTTGTGGGGGCTTATAGAAAGGGCTGTAGTAAAATAGTCAAAATTATGTGTTTTAGCATAAAAAGCGGAGTCTTTTATTCTAAGTTTATAGCATTTAGAGCAGCGTTCTCCACACTCTTTTTCTGTTTTCAAATGAGGATATTTATTTGTTTCAACAGTTTTAAAATAATCCATGGGCTCATAACGAGTAGATAAAAAGGTAATTTTATTTGAGCCATAGATATTTTTGTTATTGCATTTTTCTAAAAACATCTTTAATTCTTCAAGTCTTCTTTCATACTCATCTTGGGGATGTATGTTTGGATTATAATAGTAAATTGTTATAGAAAAATATTTTGAAAGCCGTTCAAGTACCGCGCTTGAGCAAGGGGCACAACATACATGTAATAATAAACTTGGCATAGATTGCGTTTTGTTTATTTCTTCAATTTCTTTCTGAAATAAAATGTCGTAGTTTTCAGTCATGGGGAAGATTATAATCATATTTGTGTGGGAATGCAATAGTTTTTATGAAGAATACTTGTTGAAAGCCTTTCTTTTTAGTATACTGGTAGAATAAAATTCAAAAAGAGGGTTTTTATGGAAGGAAAATATTTATTTACGTCTGAATCTGTTGGAGAAGGGCATCCTGATAAACTTTGTGATCAAATATCTGATGCTGTTTTAGATGCATGTTTAAGAGAAGATCCTGAAAGTCATGTGGCTTGTGAAACCTTTGCTTCCACTGCACTCGTTTTAGTTGGTGGAGAAATAACTACTTCGGCCTTCGTTGATATTCCCGAACTTGCAAGAAATATTGCAGGTGAAATTGGGTACACAAATGCAGACTACGGTCTTGATTGTAATTCAATGGCAGTATTAAATGTTATCCATTCACAATCGCCCGACATTAATCAAGGTGTTGTGGGTACTGGCTTAGATGAATACAAAGGACAACAAGGTGCTGGAGACCAAGGTATGATGTTTGGTTTTGCATGCTCAGAAACCCCTGAATTAATGCCTGCCCCTATTACATTTTCACACGATATTTTAAGACGTGCTACAACTTTACGAAAAGAGAAATCTCTTTCCTGGCTAAGACCTGATGCAAAAAGTCAAGTTACTATTGAATATGAAGGGCATAAGCCGTTACGCATTGATACCGTTGTAGTATCACATCAACATGATCCTGATGTTATGCACGAAACCATAAAAGAAGCAGTAATTGAAGAAATAATTAAGCCTGTTTTAGATCCTTCAGGATTAATGGATGCAAAAACTAAATTTTTTATTAATCCAACAGGGCGTTTTGTAACAGGTGGGCCTTACGGAGACACAGGTTTAACAGGGCGAAAAATAATTGTAGATACATACGGAGGTATGGGGCGACACGGAGGAGGTGCCTTTAGCGGTAAAGATCCTTCTAAAGTAGACCGCTCCGCTGCTTACATGGCTCGATACATTGCAAAAAATATAGTGGCTGCAAAACTAGCCGAAAGATGCGAAGTTCAGCTTGCATATGCAATTGGCGTTCCCTTCCCTGTTTCAATTATGGTTGATACTTTTGGAACTGGCACAGTAGAAGAAGTTGCCTTGTCTAAAGCAGTAAGTGAAGTGTTTGATTGTTCTCCTGGTGGAATTATTACAACTCTAGACCTCAAAAAACCAGTGTATCAAGCAACTTCTGCCTATGGACACTTTGGTAGACCTGAGTTTTCTTGGGAAAAAACCAATAAAGTTGAAGCTCTTTTAAAAGCAGTAAAATAAGGTTTATGGCAGAGAGATTTACTTCTATTGATATGCTTTCTCACGATGAAATAGTTGAGGTTTTTTCTCGGTTTAAAGCACAAAATCCTGAGCCAAAGTCTGATTTAATTTTCCACAGTCCCTATACCTGTCTTGTTTCCGTTGCTTTGTCTGCACAAACAACTGATAAAGGCGTTAACAAAGCTACTGAGCCTTTGTACAAAGTTGCAGACACCCCAGAAGGAATGGTAGCTCTTGGTGAAGAAAAGCTTATAGAATATATTAGAACCATCGGCCTATATAGAAACAAAGCAAAAAATGTTATAAAACTTAGCCAAATGCTTATCGATAATTTTAATGGTGAAGTTCCAAGAAAAAGAGAAGAGTTAGAAAGTCTTCCAGGCGTGGGGAGAAAAACTGCAAATGTTGTATTGAATGTAGTTTTTGGTGAGCCTACTATGCCGGTGGATACCCATCTTTTGCGTATTTCACCAAAAATTGGGCTATCTACCGGGACAACGCCTGAACAAGTTGAAAAAGATTTGTTAGAATGCATTCCAGATGAGTTTTTAGATCATGCACATCATTGGTTAATTTTACAAGGGCGTTATACGTGTATTGCTCGAAATCCCAAGTGTGAGGAATGCATTATAAATGATATTTGTAAAAAAAACGGAATGTAACATAAATTAGTGTGAGGATAAAGATGAATGAAACAACAGAAGAAGTAATTGGAGCTGCAGAAAAAGCTATAACATCCGTATTTGATGTGTCGGGTAATTTTGCAGGATTAAAAGAGGTTTTTACATGGGACTTTTTATTTAGAGCTTTGACGATAGTTACTGCGCTGGCACTATTGTACATTACCTATAGAGTAATACTAAAAATATATCGGCGAGTAGCAAAAGAAAAGTTAAAGATACAAACAGCACTATTAATAGAAAAAGGTATAAAGTATACGTTTTATGTTTTAATAGCTTTATATGTTTTAGATATTTTTGGCGTTAATTTAGATGCTCTTCTTGGGGCAGCGGGTATTTTGGGAGTTGCGATTGGTTTTGCATCTCAAACCTCTGTTAGTAATATAATAAGCGGATTTTTTGTTTTAAGTGAAAACACAATAAAAATTGGCGACTTTGTAACAATTGAAGATGTTGTTGGTAATGTTCATTCAATAGACCTTTTGTCTGTTAAAATTTTAACTACCGATAATCAGCTTATTCGTGTTCCTAATGAAACCATCATAAAAGCAAACTTAAAAAATACTACATATTATCCTGTAAGGCGCGTTCAAGTGCGACTTTCTGTTTCATATGATACTGATTTAGAACTTGCCTATGAAACACTGATGAAGGTTCCTTCGATGTGTGATTTAGTAGTGGATGATCCGGAATCAGCCGTATTTTTTGATGGATTTGGTGCTTCTGGAATAGATATTGTGCTTGGTGCATGGATAAAAAAAGAAGATTACATTCCCGCAAAAAATCAATTGTACATTGCTGTAAAAAAAGTATATGATGAAGCAAAAATAGAAATACCTTTTGCACAAATTGTAATTCATGATGGAGACAAAGTTCCTTCGAAAGTTCCTGCTAAGGCTCCTGTGAAAACGGTAATTCAAAAAAAGGAAATTACCAAAACTCCGGTAAAAAAAATAGCACAAAAACAGCCGGTTGAAAAAAAACTTACAAAAACTAAAGCATAAAAAAAGAGAGCCTTTAAAGGCTCTCTTACTTATAATTGACTGAATTATACAGTTGTAGGTGTTCCGTAGAAACAATCTTTTAATAATTGTGTCATTTCTGCTGGAGTTGGTTGGCGAGGGTTAGAACCTGTACAAGCATCAGCAATTGCATTTACTGCAATGTCTTCAACTTTTGATAAGAATTCTTCTTCAGAAACCATACCGTTTTCAAAGTCTTTAATGCATAGAGGAATGTCTAATTTTACATTACAGTCTTCAATGGATTTTACAAGTGCTGCTACTAATTCTGCTGTGTTTGAACCTTTTAATCCAACAAATTGAGCAATTTCTGCATATCTTTCTGCTGCACGAGCATCTTTTGCGTTGTATCTGATTACTTGAGGTAAGTACATAGCATTAGCACATCCGTGAGGAATGTGACCTTTTTCAAATGCAGCACCAGTTTTGT
>CAYJJW010000166.1:0-1841 GCA_964370555.1 uncultured Treponemataceae bacterium
TTTAATAATATAACAGGAAATGCAGTAATTGTAAAGGGCTTTGGGCGCCACCCCGTACATGGCAACACGCAGGTTGCCATGTACGGGGTCGGTCTACGGCTTCAATCTTTTTGCTTTGCAAAAAGGATATCCGCCTCCGCCCTTGCGCAGTTGGGTAATTTCCTTAAAAAAATCAACAAATGTACATTTTTTTGTAGATTTTGACGAATTTAAACTTGCACAGATGTATGATTTTGAATATAATAAACAATATAACAAAATTGCACAAAAAAATAAAAAGGAGTTGTTTTATGAGTGATGTTGTGTTGTTAAAAGAAACGGATTTAGTTTCTAGTACTTTTCTTAGCCCTGATACTGTGCGTGCTATGTGGTCTAAAACGTATAACGCAGATGGCTTACCCGATTGGACCCATATTTTTCCGTACTATGATGAACGTGTTGTGTTTCAAGACTGTATTCAAAGAATAGAAGGCTTTGAAAATTTCCAAGCACTGTGCAATCGGTTAACAAATCGATGCACTAGTTTACGAATGGATTTAAACGATATTATTCAAAAGGATAATGTTATTGCCTTTGATTGGAAAATGACCATGTCGTTTAGAAAGTCGCCCGATACACCAATTTTTGGCTTTACTAAACTTACCATTGGCCCAAATGGAAAAATTATTAGTCAAAGAGACTACTACGATTTATGGGGTGATATTTTCAATGGTATTCCTGGTTTTAACAAGATGTACCGCAAGTTTATGAGCAGGTTTTTTGGGTGAAAATATGAATACAATTTTACTTTCACTTTCAAATCTTTGGGCTCAAATAAGAGCTTCATTTGTCTACAAAGTCCCCGATGAACTTGTATTCTTAGTAAACAGAAACAAAGATCAAAAAACAACAAACGAAATGCTCACAAAAAAGCTTTGTGTAATAACTGGGGCAACATCTGGAGTAGGTTTTGAAACAGCAAAGGAACTTGTTAAACACAATGCAAGTCTCGTATTAGTTGCAAGAAATAAGCACAAGGCAGAAACTGTTAAAAATACACTTCTTGCAGCAAATACTGTACCTATTGATATTGTCATTACAGACTTTAGTAATCTTGCCGACGTAAAAAAAGCTTCTGAAGAAATACTTTCAAAATATAATAAAATAGATATTCTTATAAATTGCGCAGGTCTTCATTCTACTAAAAAAATCCACACAGACGATGGTTTTGAATTAGTATTTTGTGTTAATCACCTTGCAAGTCTTTTGTTTACCTTGTTATTAGAAGATGCTCTTTTAAAGGCTGCCCCTTCAAGAATTATACAAGTAAACTCAGAAGGGCACCGCTTTAATGGTTTAAAAGAACATGACTTACACTGGTTAAAAAGAGTCTACACCGGGCTTAGAGGATATGGGGCATCTAAAACAGCACAACTTATGAGCGTTTGGGAATTATCAGAGAAGCTTCTTCCTAAAGGTGTTACCATTAATGCGGTGCATCCGGGAGAAGTTAAAACAGACATTGGTATGAATAATGGTTGGTTGTATAGATTTTTTTCAAAATATGTTACATCGAAGTTTCTAAAAGATCCATCAATTGCAGGAAAAGCAATATATTATTTAGCAGCTTCTCCAGAAGTTGCAAGCATAAGTGGAAAATATTTTAACTTAACTCACGAAGAAATACCCGCAAAGCATGCCACCGACAGAGTTATGGGAAAAAGAATTTACGAAGAGTCACTAAAAATGATTTCACCGTATATGTAGAATTTTAAAGGAGTTTAATGAAAAGCTCGATGCGGATAGCATCGCTTATTTCATTTTTGAGTTTGCAATGCAAACTCTGTATTTTATGTCGTTTT
>CAYJJW010000166.1:1941-4375 GCA_964370555.1 uncultured Treponemataceae bacterium
AAGATAATAATTAAAGAAATAAAAAAAATTATGGAATACATGGATAATATGTATGCAATTGATAATCCTCTCTTTAGAGATTTAACTGACCGCGATTATATTTTTAATGAGCTTCTTCCATGGATGTGGAAGTTCTTAAAAACGCAAAAAAAGTGTAATGATTTGCAAGTTCCTGTGTATGAATATCTTTTTCGCTTTACCAAAAACCCTAAATTGGTAGACATGATTGGACAACATTTTTTTAAGGACAGTTCAGCATTTTTTGCTCTCAGTTATTTTAACATTCATTGCGATTATATGTATCCTCGTGGCGGAACAGGTACTTTAACACAAAGCTTAAAAAACTATATTCTTTCTCATGGAGGAAATATTCTTACAAATACTTCTGTAATTACCGTGAATCCTGCAACAAATGAATTGTGTGATAATAGTGGTAACGAGTATCAGTATAAGTCTCTTATTTGGGCCTGTGATTCTAAGTCTCTTTATCGTAGCACCTATACCAATGGTTTAAAAAATATGAGAAAAAGAAAAGCTATACGTCAGCAAAGAAAAGAAATAAAAATGCTTCGAGGTGGAGATTCTGTTTTAAGTCTTTATACTATGGTCGATTTACCTCCTGAATATTTTCAAGACTATTCAAGTGCACATTGTTTTTATACCCCTAAAAAAGATGGACTATTAAGTATGGATTGTGATGAAAAGTGCGCTCTAAAATTAGAAAAAGAACCGCTTTTTCACTGGATTAAAGAATATCTTGAAAAGACAACGTACGAGATTTCTATTCCTGTCTTACGGGATAAAACTCTTGCCCCAGAGGGTAAAACAGGAATAATTATAAGTACGTTAATGAGCTACGATATTGTTAAACGTATAAAAGATTTAGGGGCCTATGATGATTTTAAAACCTATGTAACTAGAAATATTATTGATATACTTGAGTTTTATCTTTATCCAAACATTCATGAAGCAATAACGAACACCTTTGTTTCAACTCCGCTTACAATACAAAGGGTTACCGGTAACACTGATGGTGCAATTACTGGTTGGGCTTTTACAAATAGTATTATGCCATGCATTAATAAAACAATCAGTATTGCAAAATCGAGTAAAACAGCTATGGAAAATGTGTTTCAAGCTGGGCAATGGGCTTTTAGTCCATCCGGTGTTCCTACTGCAATTATTACCGGAAAACTTGCAAGTGATGCAGCTTTAAAATGTGTACGAAAAGGGGTAAAGGAAGAGGATGTTTGCCATGTACTTAATTATCAATTACAGGTTCATGGCAAACAGGCGATACTTAGATAGGGTAACTAAGAAATAATAATAAATAATTTGGCGCTTAGAGGAATAGGGATTCTAAAGTGAAGTCTATTCCTCTTTTTTTTTATTATTTAACTATTGTTTCTACTGCGTAAGAACTAAATCCTGAAACACCTGAGCCATAGCTAAATGATACAGTTGCTCCCGCTTGTATATCATTTGTATTAAAGGTAAATACTTCTCCATTATTTAAGACAATAGTTGTTTCAACAGCATTCACCGTTTTATTGGTGTAATTTGTAACTGTTCCTGAAAATCCTTCATCTTCATAGCTAAAGTCAACTACTGTTTGAACACCGTTTTCATTTATAATGAATGAGTTTGCAAGAGGAGTAGCATTTTTTGCTATAAGTTCACCTTTTTCAAAAAGACCATATTTTGGAGCATTATCAGAATCAATGCTTACGGTCCAACCACTGTTAAGAATATCAGACATTTGAGACTCACTCATATAGAACATTACAGGAACAGAAGATCCACCACCGAATACAATAGTGTTTTCTTTTATCATAGTTTCATGAAACTCAAGGTCGCCAGGTGTACCAAGTGTTAAACTTGTCATATTTGTTCCACTTGCATTATCGATATACAATGTTACCATTGATAAATCTCCATTTGTAAGGTTAGTTGCACTTCCTTCAAGGCTATTGTTGTCTGAGTTTATACTGAGGTCAATTGCAATACCGTCAATAACGCCAGTCCATGATTGTTCGCCTGAAATTACCGGGCTTGATGTGACTTCATTTGATCCTGATGCAAATACCATTCCCGTCATGCTTGTTAGCACTAATGCTGTTGCCATTACTTTTTTTACTAATTGTTTTGTTAATTTCATAATTAACTCCTTGTTTTAATGTATGAATATAATCTACACTACACTCATTACATGCTCATAACAGAAGTCTAAACAAAAGGTAAAAAAATATAACACAAATATAAACTCAGAATTTCACGGCTAACAGCCGTGGCACGCTTTTAATCAAAATGTTCCTATTTTTTTGATATTAGGGAACAGGGGGTGCTTTTGCAGCCGCCCGAAAGCAAGTACCCTTGTTACTTTTCCCTAAAACCCTTTAACCCCCAGGCGGCCTTTTATTGATACCAACAATGA
>CAYJJW010000167.1:0-4328 GCA_964370555.1 uncultured Treponemataceae bacterium
GTGATTTTACCGAAGTTGTATCAAAAATACTATCTTTTGGTGCAATGGCAAAACCTCTTTTCCCTGTAGCGCTGGTCGACCTGTGGAAAGAAGAAGTTGGAAACTTGTCTCAGTTGTTAAAAAAATAGGGAACCCGTATGGAAGAGAAAAACAAATTACCAAATTGTAGAAAATGCAAATATTTTGTCGTAAGTCTCGCAAGTTCTTTTCCGTATACTTGTACCTTTTTTGGATTTAAACAAGCTAACCTTATAAAAACCCCAGCACAAACCGTTTTTGAAACAACCGGACACCAATGCTTTTCTTTTGAGGTCAATCCAAAATTAAAATAGTTATACTCATTATAATTAAAATGCACGATATCGATTATTTTAACAACTTTCCTATTACTTCTGTAAGCTCTTGCGTTTTCTCCTCAATGTTGCCTTCTTTTACTGCATTTTTAATACAGCCATCAATATGAGAAAGTAAAATGTCTTTATTTGCTCTGGCAAGAATTGCCTGTGTTGCCATAAGTTGAGTAGAAATATCAATGCAATATCTGTCTTCATCTATCATGCTCAAAATACCATCAATTTGGCCTCGAGCAGTTTTTAATAGACGAGTAATGTGTTTGCTATCTGCTTTCATTCAGTTTCCTTAGTCCATTGAAATTACTTTATACCCTGCATTTGTAATAGCGTCTACAAATACTTCGTTTGCAATTTCTTTTGTAAGTGTTACTTCTGCAGACTTTGTATCAAGGGATACAGTTGCGCTTACGCCATCCATTGCATTTAGAATTTCGTTTACTCGACCTGTGCAATGACCGCACATCATTCCTTCAATTACAATGTTTTTTTTCATAAAAATCTCCTTGGTATTTTGTTTTATTATTGTATTACCTTTATAAGGTTTAAATAATTTAAGTCTAAGAGCATTTGTTACAACACAGAGAGAACTAAGACTCATTGCTCCTGCTGCAATCATAGGATTTAACTTAAAGCCTAAAAGTGTGTAAAAAATTCCTGCCGCCACGGGAATGCCGATGGTGTTATAGAAAAATGCCCAAAAGAGGTTTCCTTTAATGTTTTTAATAACGGCCTTTGAAAGTCCTATAGCAGTTACTGCATCCAATAAATCGCTTTTCATTAAAACCATATCGGCACTGTCCATTGCAATATCCATGCCAGCTCCTATAGCAATTCCTACGTCTGCCCTCATTAAAGCAGGCGCATCATTAATGCCGTCGCCAACCATAGCAACTTTTTTTCCTTGCTCTTGAAGCTGTTTTACAACGGCATCTTTATCTTGGGGAAGTACATCGGATATAACCTTGGTTGTTTCCACTTCTTTTGCAATGGCTTCTGCCGTTCGTTTGTTATCGCCTGTAAGCATTATGACGTTTAAGTTCATTTTTCTCATTAAAGAAATGGCTTCTTTGCTTGTTGGTTTTATAGTGTCTGCAACTGCAATTACACCGATTACTTTGCTATCTTCACAAAAGAATAATGGTGTTTTCCCATCATTGGCTAAAGAAGTGGATATAGTGTTTACCCAATCGCTTTTTATGTTAAAATCTTCTAAAAGTTTTATATTTCCAGCTACGATATGTTTGTTATTGAGTGTTCCTGTAATACCTTTACCGGGAACAGCCTTGTAGTCACTTACTTCGGATGGTGTAAGATTCTTGCTTTTTGCATATTCATTAATGGCAGATGCTAGAGGGTGTTCAGAAAATCGCTCAATGGCATAGGCTACTTCCAATAAGTAATCGCTTGTGCATTCATCTGTTGGAATAATATCGGTAACTTGGGGCTTTCCTTCGGTAATCGTGCCTGTTTTATCTAAAACAATGGTGTCAATATGGTGGGCAATTTCTAGAGCCTCACCTGACTTTATTAAAATTCCATTGGAAGCACCAACCCCTGTTCCCACCATAATTGCAACCGGAGTTGCAAGTCCCAGGGCACAAGGGCAGGAAATAACGAGTACTGCAATGGCAATGGAGATAGAAAAAGAAAGACTTTCTCCTGCAAAGAAAAACCAATAGATAAATGCTAAAAGCGAGATAACCATCACAACAGGTACAAAGATACCACTCACTTTATCGGCAAGTTTAGAAATTGGAGCCTTGCTGTTCCCTGCTTCTTCTACAAGTTTTATTATTTGAGAAATAGTACTGTCTTCTCCAACTTTTGTTGCTTGAATATGCAAAATGCCGGTTCCATTAGTGCTTGCCGATAAAATTTTATCTCCAATTTGTTTTTCTACTGGAATACTTTCTCCTGTTAAGGCAGATTCATCCATAGAAGAATAACCTTTTACAACAATGCCGTCTACCGGAGCTTTTGTTCCGGGTTTTATAACAAGAATATCTCCTATTGCAATGTCTTCTACCGCAACTTCTTCTTCAATATCGTCTTTTATGCGAATTGCTGTTTTTGGGGCTAAATCCATAAGTTTTTTAATTGCTTCGGTAGTTTTTCCCTTTGAGCGCTCTTCAAAATATTTTCCGAGTGTAATTAGGGTAAGAATGGTAGCCGCAGATTCAAAATAAATATCATGCATATATTGATGAACCATGTGCATAAAACCATAATTTTGGCCATAGGTAATCAAATAAATTGCTATTATGCCATATAAAAAGGAAGCTCCTGAACCCACTGCAATAAGCGAGTCCATGTTTGGTTTCCCTTTTAAAAGCTTTGTAAAACCTACGGTAAAATATTTTCGGTTTACAAATAAAATGGGTAAGCACAATAAAAACTGAGTGAATGCATTAATAATTGCATTTTTTTCTCCTATAAAAATACTAAAAATGGGTAGTCCAAGCATTGACCCCATAGAAATATACATAAGAGGAATTAAACAGGCAAATGAAACTTGCAATCGAAAACTCATGACTTTATTTTCATTTTCAACTTCACTTGATGGTGATTTGTCATTGTTCGTCACTGTTTTATCTTTAATTGAGGTAGGGTATCCTGCTTTGGTAGCGGCCTCGCAAATTTCTTTACTATTTATAACTTGATCATCAAATTCAACTTGCATACTATTTGAAAAAAGTTGAACAGTAACCTTGTCAACGCCCGGTAATTTTGCTATTGCAGAATCGACATGAGAAGAACAAGCAGAACATGTCATTCCCGTAATGCTAAATTGTTGTTTTTGCTTCATGGGTACATCCTTAAAAACAAGTGAACACCCAACGGGGGTATAGTATTAATATAGCGTGATAGTGAATGTTTGTCAACTCTTTTGCAAAAGGTAATGCTCAGAACACCATTAAAAAGTTTATAAAACCTCTTTTCATTATTCCTGTTTTTTGGTATTATCCTATATCCTTATTTTTTTTTGCGCAACCAAAAGGGTTGGGTCGCAAAGCAAGAATAAGGTTTTTTTATTTTCACAAGACACATCGATTTATTAATAACTATATTTTGGAGTGGTGCGCATGAAGCGACTGTATGTTGAAAAGAGGCCGGGCTTTACCGTTCAGGCAGAAAATCTTATGGGAGACATTAAGAAAAACCTTGATGTTGCATCGCTGTCTGCTTTACGAATTATTAATCGCTACGATATTGAAAATCTCGATGATGCATTATATGATATCGCAAAAAACACCATTTTTTCTGAACCAAATGTAGACCTTTGTTATGATGAAACACTTGCCTTTGATACAAAGTGGGTATTAGCTGTTGAGTTTGTACCAGGCCAATACGATGCTAGGGCCGCCTTTGCCTCTGAGTGTGTTTCAATTATTGCAGGTGGGGCTCTTCCTTTTGTAAAAACTGCAACCCTTTATATGTTTTATGGGGAGCTTTCACAAGAACAATTTGAAAAAATCGAAAAATATTTAATAAATCCCGTTGAATCGCATAGAGCACATTTAGATAAACCTCACTCACTTATTCCTGATCTTGAGCCAGTAAGTGATGTTGAAATTCTTCATGGTTTTACTCATATGAATGAAGGTGCCTTAGAAGATTTTAGACAAGTGCGCGGCCTTTCAATGACATTGCAAGATCTAGAACTCATTCAAGGCTACTTTATAGAAAGCGAAAAGCGCGACCCATCTATTACCGAAATAAAAGTTATCGATACATACTGGTCTGATCACTGTAGGCATACAACCTTTATGACAGAGCTTGAAAGCGTGCACTTTGAGGACGATTTTATTCAAAAAGCCTATGATGAATATGTTGCTATGCGAAAAGAACTTGGTGTTACAAAGCCAATGTGTTTAATGGATATTGCAACAATTGGGACAAAATATTTAAAGGCTCATGGTAAATTGCAAGATTTAGACGAGTCTGATGAAATTAATGCTTGTAGTATAAAAATAA
>CAYJJW010000168.1:0-4321 GCA_964370555.1 uncultured Treponemataceae bacterium
ACGTGGTCAATGTGTGAGTGTACGTTACCGTCTGATAAAAGCCCAATAAAGTGTAGGGTAGAGCCATTATCTTTTGCGTTTGAAATAAGTTTTTTCCATGTATCGCCAGAGAACATGAGTCCTGTTTCAATAGATGATGAAACAAGTTTTGCACCTTGTGAAAATACTCGGCCGCAGCCCATTGCGTTGTGTCCAACTTCTGAGTTACCCATATCGTCATCACTTGGAAGTCCAACTGCCATACCGTGTGCTTTTAAAGGTACATTCGGGTTTTCTGCAGTAATTCTATCCAAGTTAGGTGTTTTAGCGCCTAGAACTGCATCTCCTTCGTTATATTTTCCGTATCCTACACCGTCCATAATACAAAGTACTACTGGACCTTGTCTTTTTGTCATTGTACCGTGTTTTTTTAATGCTTCTACCATTGTATATCTCCTATATTGTTTTTTTACAATCCTCGAAGTGTTAGTATATAGAAATAAGTGTAAAAATTCAAGATGTAACCACAGATTACATATCTAATTCGTAATTATTCTGGCCTTGACTAGGATTACATCTTAGAGTATTATTATACTATGTTTCAAGTAAAAGATGCAGACTTTTTTGAAGTCGAAGATGAAGATTTTGACACAATTCTTGCAAGTGATATTACATTTACAGGTTCAATAAAATTTACCTTACCTTTTATGATTAAAGGTAAGGTAAGTGGTTCAATTGATGCTGTAAGTGATTTGGTTATTGATAACGATGCACATGTTGCAGCAAATATTGTAGCAGAAAGAGTTTTGGTTAGAGGAACAGTTATTGGAAATATTGATTCTCAAGGAATGGTTTTTGTTACATCAACAGGATCTGTTGAAGGTGATATAGCTTCTTCAAAGGTTGTACTTGAGCCGGGGTGTTTATTTACCGGAAGATGTACTATGCCAAAAGAAAAAACAACATAATAGGAATATAGTAATGAGGATAATAAAAAGAACACTATTGTTAATAGTTTTAAGTACATGTTTTTTTACTGTGCTCAGTGCACAAGAACAAGCAAAACCTGATGCTCTTGTGTTGTATAATACTGGAAGATATGCAGAAGCAATTGCCGCTTGTGAAGTTGAAATATCAGAAAATCCCAATAACGTAGAATCTTATGTTGTAATGTGTTGGAGTTTGGTAAAAAACGGTCAAAACTCTGAAGCAGAAAACTGGGCCACAAGAGCAAGAGATCTTTCGCCGTATGACCATCGGGTAGTTGAAATACTGGGGGAATCAAAATATTTTCTCGGAAAAAATGAAGAAGCACTAGATCTTTTTCAAGAATATGTTTCTTTAGTTGGTGAAAATGGCGGTAGAATAGGGGATGTGTACTATTACATGGGTGAAATCTATATTCGATTAGAACAATATAATCATGCAGATATTTCATTTTCAAAAGCAGTAAGAAACGAACCTCTATATGATCATTGGTGGACAAGACTTGGTTACGCTCGCGAAATGGCAAAAAATTATACACTTTCTCTTGAAGCATATGAGCAAGCGCTTGTATTAAACTCAACAAGAGACGATGCAAGAAGAGGGTATAATAGAATAATTGAATTACTTTAGGTAACACTTGAAAAATATAATACACTTTGAAACCCTTGGTTGTAAGGTTAATCAAATAGAATCAGAATCTGTAGCCCGTACATTTTTAGATGCGGGCTTTTTATGCACCATGGGTGGAATAACTTCTGCAAGCCAAATAAATACTGATACAATAATAAGTATTTTAAATACATGCACGGTAACTGCAAAGGCAGAACAAAAAGCCCGCCGTCTTATGAGGCTTCTTTTAGAAAAAAATCCAAATGCGTGTCTTATTGTAACAGGATGTTACGCCGAACTCGAAAAAGCTTTAATCGAAAATATCGATAAAAGAATTTGTGTTTTAAAGGGTACTCAAAAGGATTTATTAGCAGACTTACCGAATGAAATTATTCAGTACTTTGAGCATACCGTACATAGTACACCTGAAGAACTTGCAAACCATTGTTCAATTTTATTTGATAAAAAAATTAAAAAATATGAAGTAGCAAAAAAGCCACGATCGTTTGTGTTATCAACAGACACTTTTATGCAACATTCTAGGTCTTCTATAAAAATTCAAGATGGATGTAACAGTAGGTGTTCATACTGCAGAATTTGTTTGGCACGTGGAGAATCTATTTCATTAGAGCCTAAAGAGGTATTGCAACGTGTTACATCCCTTGAAAAGTCGCTTCATCCTGAAGTAACCATAACAGGAATAAACTTATCACAATATGCAAGCGAAGGAATGAACTTTGCATCTCTATTACGATACGTACTGGAACATACCAATAAGATTCATGTGAGAATATCAAGCTTGCACCCTCAAATTGTAACCGATGAACTTTGTGAGGTCTTAAAGCACCCGCGGGTACGCCCACACTTTCACTTATCAATTCAATCAGGAAGTGATACTATCTTAAAAAAAATGGCTCGCCCGTATAACGCAAAAATGATTGAAGATGCAATTGTAAGGCTTCGTGCAACAAAGGATAATCCTTTTATAGCTTGCGATATTATTGCGGGTTTCCCAGGCGAAACAGATGAAGATTTTGAGGCAACAAGAATACTGTGTGAAAAAGGATCTCTAACGTGGATTCATGCTTTTCCCTTTTCTCCAAGGCCTGATACACCTGCATTTTCTATGACTCCAAAAGTTTTACCTAAAGTTTCAAGTGAACGTGTAAAAATATTAACCGATATTGCAATACAAAATAAAAAGGCATATATTGATTTATGTACAGGGAAAACCTTTGCAGGTATTGTTGAAAAATTTAGAAAAAATGATATTCATGTTGTTACAGAAAATTTTTTGCATGTTGTTATTAATCCTAAAAGTATTTCTGTAAATCCTGATACATTGGGTGGTAAAGAAGTTTTAGTAAAAATAGAAGGAAGTGATAAAAAAGATTTGCGGCAAGCTGAAGGTGAATCTTTTGGTATTTTAACAGAAATTTTATAAAAAAAGGTAAAAAAAACTACATTTTTGAAAAAAAAGTGATTTGATGTCTTGACACTTTTTTTGTTTTACGATATATTAATAAAACGTTCGGCAGTCATTTGATTGTTTTACGAATGGGCTGCTAGCTCAGCAGGTAGAGCAACGCCCTTTTAAGGCGTGGGTCACTGGTTCGAATCCAGTGCAGCTCAGTAAAGTTCTTTTGTGAGGAAACACAAAAGAACTTTTTTTTTGTTTGTAACAATGTTACTAACTAAATACGGCCTGTATGATATAAAGGAGTACCTTATTTTGGATAAAGTAGTTTGGAGTGATGACTATAGTACCGGTGTGGATGCCGTGGATGAACAGCACAAAAAGCTCGTTGAAATTACCGCAAGATTTTATGATGCCCTTATGGGTGATGAAGAAGATTATTTAAAACAGCGAGTGGACTTATTAAAGGAATTAGTAGACTATACTGTGTATCACTTTAATTTTGAAGAAAAACTTTTTGAGGAAATTAATTATTATTCGCGCGACCCTCATACTTTACAACATTCTATGTTTGTAGCACAAGTTGAAGCTCAGGTAAACGATTTACTTCAATCTGATATTTCAAAGGGAAAAGCGTTTTACGAGTTTTTGATATTGTGGTTGCTAAGCCATATTTCTAAGTCTGATAAATTATTTTGCCAAAAATATTTAGCTGTTAAAGCACAAGTATAGTACAAATCTTATAGGAGATAGCGTATGGAAAAAATAACATGGGACAATGAGTTTTATTTGGGAGTTGAAAAGATTGATGAACAACATAAAAAATTGTTTGATTTAATTGGAGATTTTTATGATGCACTCACTATTGATGAAAATTTGTTTTATGAAAAGAGATCAGAAATTCTAAAGGGGCTTGTTGAGTATACAGAATACCACTTTAAAACTGAGGAAGACCTTTTTGATAAGCATGACTATTCATCAGCCGATTTACATAAATCACAACATAGAACATTTATTAGCGAAGTATCAAGACAACTTGAAAATGTCCTTGTAGCAGATATTTCACATGCAAAAGTTTTTTATGGATTTTTAGTAACATGGTTATTAAGTCATATTGCAAGGGCAGATAGAGCATTTTGTGCAAAAATTTTAGATTTATCTAATAGTAATACTGAGCCAGAAACTGAATAAAAACAATTAAAAAGTGATATTCATACGAGTATCACTTTTTTTATGCTTACAAGGAATCTAGGCATAAAAAAACCTTGTGAATGAATCACAAGGTTTTATGGGCGGCGAGGGGATCGAACCCCCGACAACCTGGGTGTA
>CAYJJW010000169.1:0-4296 GCA_964370555.1 uncultured Treponemataceae bacterium
CATTTGCCTTATCTACAACACAAAGTTTTTTGCCACGCTTTTGAGCAGATTCAAAACCAACTTTTAAGATTCTTTCTATTTCGTCCCATGAATACTGCATAGTATCATAGGCAGTTTTTTTATCGTCACTTCTACCCTTTTCACCAAAATAAATACCACCGGTAAGTTCTCGAATAATGAGAATGTCTAAACCGTCGCCTATTACTTCTTCTTTTAAAGGGCATGCAGCAGATAATTGTTTAAACATAAGTGCTGGTCTTAGATTTGCAAATACTTTTAAAGCACTTCGTAAACCCAATAAAGCCATTTCTGGACGGAGGTTTCCGGGAAGCGTATCCCATTTTGCACCACCTACTGCACCCAAAAGCACAGAGTCGGACTTTTGACATATGTCAATTGTTTCTTGTGGTAAAGGTGCTCCTGTTGCATCAATTGCTGCCCCCCCTGCCAATACGCGAGTGTATTCAAACTCATGATTATATTTGCTTGCAATTTTGTCTAAAACTGCAAGACCCTGTTTTACAATATCCGGGCCAATTCCGTCACCTTCAATTACCGCTATGTTTTTTTTCATTTTTATCTCCTAGTTTGTATATTTTCATTTTTTATCCACAGATTACACAGATTTTTTTATTTTTACACCGCTACGCAACCTGCGTTACCGGGCGAAGCGATATCCTTTTGCACCCTGTAGGGACATGGCTTGCCATGTCCGTCTAAAAGCAAAAGATATAAGCGGAGCACGGGACGGCTGCAAGCCGGAACGCCCAAACCCCTCCGTCAACTTCGTTGCCACCTCCCCTAAAGGAGGAGGTATAAAAATTATCTACACCCTAATAATTCGTAACTCGTAACTAGTAATTCGTAATTAAACCAAATTCTTATACTTCTTTTCTACGTCCTTAATTAATTTATACTCAACCGAGTCCACGAGGGCGAGCCATGAGGCTTCAACAATGTCGGATGACACGCCAACCGTTTGCCATGTGTTTACACCGTCAGTACTTTCTATTAAAACGCGAACCTTTGAGGCCGTTGCCGTTTTTGAATCCAGTACACGAACCTTGTAGTCAATAAGGCGAATTGCAGACACGCTCGGATAAAAGCTTTCAAGTGCACTTCTAAGAGCGGTGTCGAGTGCGTGAACAGGGCCGTCTCCCTCGCCTGCCGTTATGGCAATTTGACCGTCAACCTCTATTTTTAGTTGAGCAAAAGAGCTAATAAGTTCGTTCATTCTTGGATGTTCGCCGTTTGTCTTAAAATAGTGAAGCTTAAAGAACGGCTGGTACTTTCCGATTACCTTTCGAACCATGAGCTCAAAACTTCCCTCGGCACCCTCAAATTGGTAGCCTGCGTGTTCGAGCTCTTTTACCTTATTGGTTATGTCTGTTATTATTGGATTATCTTTTTCAATTGTTGCATCGAATCGTTTAATTTTTTCGAGCATCATGCTTCTGCCTGCAACTTCACTCATAAGGAACACCCTCTCGTTTCCAACAGATTCAGGCGTTATGTGCTCGTAGGCATGAGGATTTTTTGTTACACCGTCAATATGCATTCCGGCTTTGTGGGCAAATGAACTTGAGCCAACAAAGGGAGCTCCACTTGAAAGCGGAATATTTGCAATTTCTGCAACCGTTCTACAAATTGGGGTGAGCTTTGAAATGCTATTTTCTGGAAGACACTTATAGCCCATTTTAAGTTCTAAGTTAGCCATAATGGATGAAAGGTCTGCATTTCCTGTTCGTTCACCAAAACCGAGGAGCGTTCCTTGCACCTGAGCACAGCCGTTTTCAACTGCCAAAAGTGAATGGGCAACTGCAAGTCCGCAGTCGTTATGAGCATGGATTCCTATTTCGACTTTTTCACCGTCTTTTGTTGTATCGTTTGAAAACTTTTTTACGGTAGCTTGAATGGCATTCATCATTGGCGTTAAACCAAAACCGCCCTTTGTGTCACAAAGAACGAGTGAATAAGCTCCACCCTCTAAGGCTGCACGCAATGTTTTAAGAGCATACTCAGGATTTGATTCATACCCATCAAAAAAGTGTTCTGCATCGTAAATAACTTTTTTACCATTATCGCATAAAAACTGAGCGGTATCTTTTATCATTGCAAGATTTTCTTCTAATGTTGCCTTTAAAATCTCTGTTACTTGAAAGTCCCATGTTTTTCCAAAAAACACAACCGTTTCTGTATTTGCAGCAAGTAAGCTTTGAAGGTTTGCATCCTCAGCACACGTTATTCCCTTTCTTCTTGTTGCCCCAAATGCACACAATTCTGAGTTTTTAAGCGAAAGCTTTTTTACTTCTTGAAAAAACTCTAAATCTTTAGGGTTTGAGCCGGGGTTTCCAGCTTCAATAAATGCAACTCCAAGATCATCAAGGGCTTCAACGATGCGTAATTTATCTTGTACCGAAAAGCTTATGCCTTCGCCTTGTGCTCCATCTCGTAATGTGGAGTCTAGTATTGTTATTTGTTTCATAGGCTTAGTTTCCAAGTACGTTTGTACCGCGAGACATTGCAGTTTGACCGGTACGCACTAATTCTATAATACCGAATGGCTCAAGTAGTTTAATGATACTACCAATTTTACCTTCACTTCCTGTTGCTTCCAACACAAGTGAATCTGTTGCAACGTCAACAATGCGGGCACGATAGATATTTGCAATTTCTATTACACTTGCTCTATTGGCATCTTTTGCTTTAACCTTAATTAAGGCCATATCGCGAATAACGGTATCGGCTACTTCACAGTGTTCTATTGATATTACTTCTACCAGTTTTGAAAGCTGTTTAATTATTTGTTCTAGAATAGCTTCGTCACCCTTAACAACAATTGTCATACGAGATGTTGTTGGGTCAAATGTTTCGCCTACGGTAAGGCTATCGATATTATATCCTCGGCGGCTAAAAAGGCCTGATACTCTACTTAATACACCTGCATGGTTTTCTACCAATACGGCAAGCACATAGCGTTTTACATCATTATGCATAAAAATAAGGCTCCTCGCAATATAGTCGTTATAATTATAACGCAAAGAGCCTTTGTTGTAAATGGTTTATTTTGTAAATTTTACAAATATTTAATTTTTTTAGTATTGATTAAGCTCTGTTGAAGAAGCTATACCACTTCACAGTGATTAATTGAAATTACTTCTATGAGCTTTGCAAGTTGTTTTATAATTTGTTCCAGTATTGATTTATCTCCACGAACAACAATTACCATTTTTGATTGTTTTGGGTTAGAGGTAATGCCTGCATTAATGCTGTCTATACTATAGCCTCTTCTACTAAAAAGGCCTGCAACCCTACTTAGAACACCAGAATGGTTTTCTACCAATACGGTTAACTCATATTGTTTTATATCATTTTGCATATATTCCCCTTATCCATTATTATTATACCTCAAAAAACAGTGTATGTAAATGCATTAAAAACCATTAAACAAAAAAAATAGAGCTATTCGACGAACAGCTCTATTTAAAGACAAAAAAATATGTAGCGCCAACGACGCACAAAGGAGGTGTAATAAAAAAATAGCATCCCTGCAATTTTTTTATTTGCTAAAGTGTAAACACTTTAGCTTCAATCGTGCCATCCATGGCACGTCTAAAATTAAGACTCATGGATGGTATAGAAACTATGGCAATCTCTATATGTTAGTTATAACAAACTTTAAAACATTTGTCAAGTCTTTTTTTCCTTTTTTGCTATTTTATCTAAAAAAAATTGATTATTAAGTCATAACCAGCACATAAGCTTACCTGTATTATCTACTGCCTTACCTATGTGCTGGTTAAACATTTGTAATTAGTACTTCGTAACTACTAACTATCTAATCGTCTTTTGCATTCAAATCTTTTGGTACAACACCTGCAGAAAGTGCATCTGCATAGGTACTGTATATAACAATGTTTCCATCTAAAATATCTTGTTTAATGCTTTCAACTTCTTGTAAAACATCTGCTGTTATTTCTGCGTTTTTATCACTGTAGCCCACACTATCGGTTGTTAAATCTAAGCGCACAATGCCACCTTCAAATGTTTCATTTTCTACATCATTCAGTGCTAAAACAACCGCCGTTTCAACTTTTTTAATCATTGATGTTAATACAGCCGACTCGTTATCGCCGTACACACCTTCTTCATACTGGTCTGAGTCTACACCAATTGCCCACACATTTTTGCCTAGTAAGCGGTATTCTTTAGCTTGAGAAATTGTTCCATAGCCACCTCTACCTGCAGCAGAAAAAATTGCGTACACTCCACTATCGTACCATGTTTTTGCTTGAA
>CAYJJW010000170.1:0-4260 GCA_964370555.1 uncultured Treponemataceae bacterium
TGATGGCTAACCCTATAGGATTGATTATAACAGCTATAGGCGCGTTAGTAGGAGCATTTATGTACCTTTGGAATACTAACGAAGGGTTTAGGCAGTTTTGGATAGATGCATGGGGTGCAATGGTTGAATTCTTTTCAAGCGCATTATCTCATGTCATTACATTTTTCACTGAAACTTTACCGAACGCATTTCAATTCGTTATCGACTTTGTTGCGCAAAATTGGCCTTTGTTAATTATGTTTATAATCAATCCATTTTTGACAACAATTCTGATGTTATATGAACTTAATCCGAAGTTTAAAGCATGGGTTGATAATCTAATCCAAAGTATTAAAAATTGGTTTATGGGATTGTACCAAGCAGGTAGAGATTTTATAATGAATCTATGGAATGGCGCAGTAAGTAGCTTTGGTACATTTGTTTCAGGAATAAAAGGCTTTGCACAAAATGCTATTAACACAATTAAATCACTGTTTTCAGGCGGTTCAATAACAAGTATAGGTAGCAACCTAGTAAAAGGAATTTGGAATGGAATTAGCAATGTAACAGGGTGGATAATTGGAAAAATCAAAGGCTTTGGAAATAGTGTGATTAATGCAATCAAAGGAATATTTGATATTCACAGTCCGTCTCGTGTAATGCGTGACTTAATCGGTAAAAACCTTGCTTTAGGTATTGGTGTAGGTTTTACAGATAACATGGACGGTGTAGAAAACGATATGATAAAAGCATTGCCGACAGACTTTGATGTTTCACAAAACGTCAAAGGTACAATCGGACAAGGTGAACAGCAACAGGCACCATACGATCAACTAAATGAATTAATTAGTGCAATTTCTGAATTGTTAGCACAGCCACAGAACATTATCATACCTACATATTTTGGAAATGAGAAGATAGACGAAATTGTAGTAAAAGCAAAAAGAAGAGTCAATGCGAAGTCAGGGGGGTATGTAAATGCTTAAAATTAATGGAGTTGACTTTTGGATTCCTAAAAAGGGGAGTTATTCGGAAACGTATAAGAATATGACGAATGAAAACGTGAGTGATTCAGGCACAACAACAGTACAGACAATAAGAGAAAATATATTGAGTATTTCAATCTCATATCCCGGATTATTCGAAGAAGATTACACACGCATGAAAAATGCATTGACAAGCGTTTGCACAGTCAGCGGTAACGGGATTACTGAAAGACAAATGAAGCTGACTGACATTTCACGAAACAAAATTATAAAAAATACAGTAAGGGATGCGAATATATATAGTCTTTCCTTCGGATTGGAAGAATTATAATGAGAGAAGTAAGCGAACAATATTTAGATAAGGCTTTAAAAGGTAATGAATTTAAGTCAACTAATATTATCAAAAATTTACGTACAAATTCAACTATAGAGTCAAAAAATATTCTTTCAAATTCATTTGCAATTACAAGTAAATGCGTTAACAATAATACGCTAGAATTTGGTGCAGTTTATCAAGCAGAGTTTAATGTGACTCTGCTAGATAATCCTGATGTTAAAGCAAATGATGTAATAGAGTGTTATCAGGTCACAGAAACCGATACAATACAATTAGGTACGTATATAGTGCAATCTGCATTAAAAGGTGCATTAACCTACGTTAAAGCGTTTGATGGCATGGATAGGCTAAATAAAGAGATAGAAAGTGCAATGAGCGGTTTGTCTTTTGACGTAATTACCGCAATATGCACGCTATGCGGTATTGAATTAGGCATGACAGAAGCGGAGTTTTATGCAATGCCTAACACGCAATTTGGTTTATCGTTTAATTTGGGAGATGGAAGTTATCGTGATGTTATTTCTAAATTCGGAAGATGTTTAGGTGTATTTGCTATTATGGTTAATGGCAAATTAATGTTTAAAGAATTCAGTCAAGAAGTGCAAAGGAATATTCCAAAAGAAAAGGTAATGTCTTTTCAAGTTGAAACTTATTTGACTGAATACAAAGGTATATACGCAAGGTTTTTAGCGGTAGAAAATTACTACCCGTATAGCTACAACGATGGCGAAAAGAAGGTAGGGTTAATAACAAATTTAGATGATATTAATATCTATACAGCGGATGAAGATGTGAAAAATGAAATCATTGAAAACGTATATAATACAAAGCTAAAAAACATAGCATACTATCCAAATACTTTTAGTCTAACATATCCTGACGCAAGCATTGAGTTAGGTGACTTGATAGAAGTTGAAGCAATGGACGGAAGTAAATATTTACACCATGTAATGTCATACACATACAAGGGAAATCAGGTACTAGAATTACAATGCCTAGGAGATAACCCAGCTTCAATTGAAGCTACAGAATCGCAAATACAAGAGTCTATAGGTCAAATAGAAGATAAGTCAGGCATAACGATTTTATCGTACACAAACGCTGAATTAATAGACACAAGTGCAACAGATTACACAGTAGGACGTTTTAGCATTACGCAAACCAAATCAAATTTGGCAAGCTTACATTTAATGCTACCGATTACGGTTTTAGCAGATACAACGGTAATAATTAACTTCATGAATAATGGGGTGAAATTTAGTGAGCCGATTTTGATTGATTTAGAAGTTGGTAACAGATTTGTAAATCTATCTAATTATGTAATGGTCGAAGCAATGAAATTAACGGATATTGAAATCTTTATGACTTGCGAACTAAACACACTAACAATTCAGCCTTTGCAAGTTAGGACAACGTTAATCACATCAGCAATTAGCACTAGCGTTAAATCGTGGAATGGTATTCTTGAATTTGAAGAAAAAGTATCTAATATTGATTTATCAATGGCTGAAATCAAAGCATTGCCAATTCAAGATAATATCTTGATTGAAACGCAAGTGCCAAAACCATTCAAGCCGACTGAAAACGTTCCATTTACAACATTTATCGGAATTACAATAGAATAGGAGAAAAATATGCCAATTAAAGGAAAAACAAAAATAGAATTAAAAAACGCACAAGGGGAAATTGTTCAAACAGTGGAAGATGAGAACATGCTGACTAATGGTTTACAAAAAGCGTTAAGTGAATACTGGTACAATTTGGCAGGATATGATTTTGTTATTGCAAATAATTTGCCAATTGCAACTGAAGCATATGGAGGTATTCTTCTTTGGGATAATACAATAACAGAAGATGTAAATATAACATTTCCACCTGCAGGGGTTGAAAGCCTTGGAAATGCAGGTAGCCCAACAACTGACACTAACCCGTTTAGGGGGGATTACAATCAAGAAGAGAGTGGATATATTACAAATGGTTACAGACACGTTTTTGATTTTGCGACAGACAAAGGAAACGGAGTCATTAAAAGTGTATCTCTTTGCAATAAAAAAACTGGCGATAGTGGGTTTAAAGTATATAGAAATAAACTCTATCTTGTTGATTACGCGACTTCAAACATATCAATATCATCATGCACACGAGATTTTGAAGACAATTGCAATTTAATAGATATATTTGAGCAAGACGGAGTAACATACGCAATGTTTTACACGGATTCTAATAACCAATACATAGGCGGAGAAGCAAAATATGTGCTTTATAAATTCAATTCTGAAAACGAAGTTAATATGTTACTAGATGCAACTTCATCCATTGGACTTATGGAATATTTCGAAACTCAAACACCTATAAGAGAATTGTTAATTAATTCTTCAGCAGGTATTGTCAAGCCAACGGTTACTACATGCTTTAGGGATGAAACATATTTTTATTTAAATTATAGCACTTCAACAAAAAAAGCTATGAGAATTAAAAAAGATTTAACTTCATATGAATATGTTACGTTTCCGTATCTTCCATCAATTAAACCTTTGGGAATATCTGACAATATGATTTTTTTATCAAACGCAACTAACACACCGAATTTTGATGTGTACGATATGACGACGCAGACCAAAGTCTATTCATGCGAATTTGCTTTTGATAATATTTTATTAACGAATACAATTGCTTCTTCAAAATCATTAGTGAAAAAAATTAGTGAAAATCAATATGCATTTTTTAATAATTCTTACGGAATTTTTATCATTGATACATTGAAAGAAAAAGTTTTTATTGCAAAACATGGCGGAGGTGGTACTCACGAGTTTAGTGCGATAGATTACTTGCTATCAGAATTCGACCAAAAAGCATATCCTTACAGACACCCGTTAATGTCAATTAATAACCTTCCTGAAGCGGTAACAAAAACCGCAGAATTGACAATGAAAATCACTTATGATTTACTTCAAGTGT
>CAYJJW010000171.1:0-4210 GCA_964370555.1 uncultured Treponemataceae bacterium
GTGCAATAGTGTTAACACTTTTACAAACTGGAACAGGGCTTCCCATTATGCCAACGGTAATAGAATGTAAAACACCTTATGAAGATGAACTTTCAAAGTTTTTTGGTCTATCTACCATTGGAAGAAATAGCAACAGTATTAGCTTTTCAAAAGAAGATGTTCTTAAACCATTTATTACCGAAAACAATATTATGTGGGAGTTTTTAGAGCCGGAACTAAAAAGGCGTGCTTTATTACTGGAAAGCGAAAGTAGCATTAGCGCTCAAATAAAAAACATTTTACATGAACTCATTCCTGCAAATAAAGCAACAATTGATAATGTTGCCTTTGAACTCGCCCTGTCTACAAGAACGCTACAAAGAAAATTGCAAGAAGAAAATACTAGCTTTATTACGGTACTTAACGAAACAAAAGAAACCCTAGCAAAAAGCCTCCTTTTAAAAAAGGAACTTGATATTACGCAAGTGTCATATCTTTTAGGATACTCAGATCCGTCCTCATTTATGAGAGCTTTCAATCAATGGACAGGCATGACGGTGAATCAATTTAGAGCGAAGTGTTAATATTAAAATAGCACTCCTACACAATCAGATTTACCGCAAGTCCATACAAAAGAGCAAAGCCAATCACAAACAAAAGATACCCCACCAAGCGCTTTCCAGATAAGGCAATAACAAGGGCTCCTATTTTAGTAAACTTTGTTGCAGCTCCGGTGATCATAAAAGAGGCGGCAGCTCCCATACTCATACCAGTAATAAGCCAATCATTTAAAAGTGGGATTGCAGCACCTCCGCATGAATACATTGGTACACCTAGGGCTGCAGCCGTTAATACACCAAAGCCGAAATTTGTAGAACCAAAAAGATTTGCAACTAAGTCTTGCGGAACATAGCGCTGATAGAGAGATGTTAAAACTATCCCAAGAAAAAAGTAAAACCATGTACCTCTCACGTTTCTTCCAACATTTTTTATATAACGAAAAAAAGGGTTAGGGTCAATATCTTTACTTGCATATTTTGAAAGGACAGAAAACTTAAAAAAATGCTCTCTATTCAAACTACGAACAATGAGCCCCGCAGCTATTCCGCATAAAAAGCAACCAATAAAGCGTATCAAGGCTGCCGCTTGCCCTAAAGCAAAGGTGTACATAAGTAATTGTGGATTCAAGAGGGCAGAACTCATCATAAACGATGCTATAACATCATCCTTTAATCCTTTTTCTGAAAAAGAAGCTGCAATAGGAATTGTTCCATACATACAAAGTGGTGAAACTATTCCCAACAGACTTGCAGGAATTAGGGCAAAGAATCCTAGTTTCCCTGAGCAGAGTTTTGTAAAAAGTACATGTATTTTATCTTTTTCAAAAACAGAAATAAAAGAGCCTACCAAAATACCCATAGCAAAGTATGGCACTATTTGGTAAAACTGAATAGAAGTATAATAATATAAAATGCTCGCTTCTGTTTTAATTATTTCTAAAATTTCTGCCATACATATTCTCAATTCATCGATTTTAAAGAACTTAATACCTTTGAATTATGTCGGCAGCTTCTTCAAGCATTTTAAATTCACTTTCTGTAAGTGGCTTAAAATCTGAAAAGGTATTAAGATTATCTTGTAATGCATCCATGTTTGTCATACCGCTTAAAATTACTTGCACATTGGGTAATGAGCCTGCAAACCTAAAACCCCAAGAGGCTACACTCATGTCAGGCTCAAGTTCTTTCATCATAGTTTCAACTCGAGATGGAACTGTTACAAGTCCTCCACCGTCCACGGGTTGCATAACATGTAGTGCAATACCTCTTTTTACTAATTCATCGTAATAGTACTTACCATTCCCCTGCTCAATACCCATGTACGGCCTTTCATCTCCGTGTTCCCAATCAACATAGTTAAATACAAATTGAGCAAAATCCCATTGTACTTCATCGTGAATAGACATAAGGTAGTCAAAAAACTCAACGCCGCCATGATATGAAAAACCTAAGTTGCGAATGCGTCCTGCTTCACGCTCTTTAAGAAGAAAGTCGAGCATTCCATTGTCTATGTGCTGTGCTTCAAAGGCTTCAAAAGCATTTTTACCAGCACGAGGCATACCAAGTCCATGAAGTAAATAAAAATCAATATAATCAACTTGAAGATTTTCAAATGACTCATAATATAAGTCAAGCGAACCCTCTCTACTCCATGCGGAAGTAGCTTGATTAGATAACTTTGCGGCAACATAAAATGTATCTCTTGGATACCGACTAAGAGCTATTCCGATAGCGGGTTGTGATAAGCCTCCAAGATATGTTGGAGCTGAATCATAATAATTAACACCGTTTTTATACGCATAGTCAATTAGCTCATTAACAAGCTCTTGGTCAATAACAGTACCACCACCATTCGGATTTGGAATCCTTCTCCAAACAGCACTACCATTTCCTAGAAGCGATATTTTTTCACCCTTTTTTGAAGTACGATATACCATGTTTGAAGAAATGTTATCATCTGTAGAAGGTGCTGTAGAAATTTCTACAGTGGTATTAAAAGCAGTACTTGTGGTCATTTCATCTCTTTTTGCATTGGCAGAGCCACTCACATATAAAAAGGTTAAACCTACCAATACAAATACTAAGATTAGCACATTTTTTATTATTTTCTTCATTTTAAAACTATACAAAAAAAACATGATAGCTTCAAGGTATCGAACAGGAACATTTGTAAATCAAAATAGAAACAGGCTATAATAAACACTTTTTAAACATCCCAAATCACAGTTTGGAATTTTCTCAGTAACATTAAAAAGTATACCCTATGTCACATTTAACCAAAACACAATTTGATGCAATTGAAAAATCTGAAACAGGCTACATCCCACCAAATTTTGAAAAGGTTTGTAAGAGCGCAATTTTAAGTTGCATTAAAGAGTTAGAATAAATTTTCTTACATAATAATTAACATGCATTAGAATTCAATTCCTTTTCTTGCTTTCATTCCACTATCATAAGGATGTTTAATGCTTTGTATATTTGAAATGTAATCTGCAATTGCACACAATTCATCTGCAGGTTCTCTACCTGTAGTAACAACTTCACAATGTTCTGTTAGCTTCTGCAATGTTGTAATAACATGTTCTTTATCTAAAAATCCTAAATTATAGGTTGAAATAATCTCATCAAAAATAATAACATCGCATTGAGGGGCAATCGAAGCTGCTTGCTCAAATAGTTCTGAAAAACATTTTTTTGCTTCCAGCTTTTGTTCCTCAGTCATTTTAAATGCAAGTGGAAAAACGGTGTCGCTTTTTACGTATGTTAGATGTTCAAAAGTTTGTAATGCTTTTATTTCTCCACTGCTTCCGTATTTAAAAAATTGACAAAAAACAACTTTTTTTTCACAACCTAAAGCTCTTAAGGCTAATCCTGTAGCCGCCGTCGTCTTGCCTTTTCCTTCGCCGGTATAAATGTGCAAACAATTCATTTTTTCTCCTAGAATAACAGTATATAAGACAGTTATTGTATGTATATTATTTAGCATTATAACATAAACTACAACGATAATACTACGTTATAACGCTAAATAAATCTAATTCAATATCTTAATACAATTGTTTTCCACCATTAGGGCCTGCACTTTCGTCATAGATTTTATCTATTGTAAAAGTCCAAACTGCTTTAATTTGCATATTCATTTTTGCAAAATTTTCAGCAACTGAATTATAAAGATCTCCATCAGTATGACGTTTTTCAACAGTTCCGTTTACTAAATATGATTCCATTCCTTTTACTACAAGTAACGCTACTTTGTTGTTAGCTTCTAAATTTGCACTTGTGGTGTTCATAAATACTTCAGCAACAGCCATAGTATTCTCATTTACTACCATTATGCTTCCTGCAACAATTGAATGAACTTCACCATCTTTTGAAACAGTGCTAATTACTTTAACACTTTCCTTGTCCATAAATAATGCACTTACGTTTTCTAAATTTTTCATTTTATTCTCCTATTAAACCCCGCGTTAGCGGCGTGTCAGGGAGGACGCGAATTCGCAGTTTTAGAAGCAACGCTTTTGAAACTGCAAATGATAAAATAACACGGATGATATTTTATCATTCCTCCTTACTCAGTTTTTCGTATTGACTTTGTTTTTCTGAGTGATTATAATAGTACCATACGCTAATAACAGTGTCAATAACGTAAAAAATATGAGTAGGTACGAAAA
>CAYJJW010000172.1:0-4123 GCA_964370555.1 uncultured Treponemataceae bacterium
ACTATTAATACATACTACAGTAATGAGAGAGGTACTGATGTTATTATTGCTATTGCAAGTGGGTTAAAAAAAGCTTTTGAATATACTTCAGCTTTTATTACCAGGAGAACAGCAGATCAGTTTTTAGTTTTAAAAAAAGCCAATGAAGATTTAGATATTATTGGTGTATATAACAATTATATTTTACCGAGTATAAAGGGTTTAATAGGTGAAAAATACAATATTGCAATGTCATTTGGAAGTGTAGTAATAGATAATTGCTCAGAAAAGTCATCTACAATAATTGGTCATGCCGATACTGCGCGTGCATTAGGAAAAAATAAACACGAAACAACATTTATTACATTCGATAATAATATGAAAAAATTATATGAAAATAAGATAAATGTAACATTCAAGATGGAAAAATCTCTTAAAGACAAAGAATTTGTTGTTGTATATCAGCCTAAAATTAATTTTGAAAGTTTAAAGGTTGGAGGTGCAGAAGCTTTGGTTCGATGGAGACCAATTAATGAAGTCCAAATTTTTCCAGATGCTTTTATTCCTGTTTTTGAAGAAAACGGTTTTATTGCTTTTTTAGATATGTATGTTCTTGAAGAAGTGTGTATGTTTATTAACGATAACAACATATTATCAATTCCTCGTATATCTGTTAACCTTTCAGCGTATACTGTTTTAGATGAGAACTTTATTAAAAATATCACAAATGTTATTTCTAAGCACAATATACATCCAGATTTATTAGAGCTAGAAATAACAGAAAGTGTTGTAGTAAGTGATGAAACAAACTTTTTGTCAAAGGTAAAACAACTTAAAGAATTAGGTTTTTCAATATCAATTGATGACTTTGGAGCAGGGGTTTCATCATTAAATAGGCTCAGTGCAATCTCTGCAGATGTATTAAAACTTGACAAAGCTTTTTTCTCTTTAACAAATGCAACAGGCGTGAAGAGTAATATTATTGTTGCAGATGTTATTGCGATGGCAAAACATTTAAGCATGTTAGTTGTTGCTGAAGGTGTTGAAACAATTGATCAAGCTATTTGGCTTAGAGGAATTAACTGTGACTATGCCCAAGGATATTACTTTGAGCGTCCAATGGAAAAAGAAGCTTTTATTGACTTATTAAAAAGTGATAAAACATACGAGCTCAAGTATTAATTCCTAATTATTTGGCTGTGTCTGCAGAAAAGAGCCAAAAGAACTCTCCCTCTGTTAAAAAAGCTTCAAAAACGCTCTTAAACTTCTCTGCAGTTGCATTTTCAACTGCTTCAAACCTTTCTAAATAGAGAGAAGGATTATTAGAGGCGTTAATACCTTGTTGTATTAAATGTGATCTATCATTAAGTGTTATCATTTCGCGTGACAGAATGCGAGTATAACGATTCTTAACGGTTAAAATAAGGCTCTCATCGTCTTTGCCTAAATCTCTGAGAAGTTCATCAAATATTTTATCTGTTAATTCTTTTAAAGTGCTACGAGATTTTACTTTAGAAAATCGCAAGCTTGAGACAGGATACTTTCCTGTTCCTGGTACAACACTTACCGTTAGTGCAGGCGGTGTTCTGTATGTAGGTAATTCTTTTGTTATTCTATCTGCAACTTCATAAAGTAGAGATATAAATAGTGCTTTATCAATATCATCAAAACTTGGTATTTCAAAATATAGTTGTGCAGGATCTGAAAAATCTGTTGTTGGAATAAGTTTTGTGGGGCGCTCTCCTGCTAAACTTGCTGGTACATCAGTTAAGAATGTATGACGCAATCGTACAACTTGTTCAAAAGGTGAAAAAATTGGCTTTTCTTCTTCAATTAGTGTAACTCGAAACTCTTTTTCTATTGGATAAAACGATTGTTTTCCAAAGGATTGCTCTACCATTTCATTAATATTTTCAGGAATACTACCGGTAAATATTAGTGATAATCTTTTCGGGTCATATATACGTTCTGAAGAAAACTTTATGTCGTTGTAATCTCCATTTTGCATTAGTTCTGTATTGGCATTAAACAAACCTTGTGCTTTGCCTCCACCAAATAGCGTTTCCATTGCAGCGGCATATAGTTGGTATTCTAAGCTTCCACTCTCAATTCTCCAATTGTATGCTGAAGAAATAAACAATTCATCGGCTGTGGCTACAGATATTGAATAATCTTTAATTATGTTTGCAGTAAGGTCTAATACACTGTTTAAATCTTCTTCTAGGCATACAATACTAATGTAGGATGAATAAATTTCAGTGTCAGTTTCAACTGTAGGTACTGTTTTAATGATTCCATCTAAGTATAGTTTTGAAAGTTCATTTTCAATTGAGTTTTTTAAACTTGTTACGGCAATTTGTTCTGCTCCTCTTGCATGTTCACCACTTAAAACTTCACCGCCTTGTATTGTAAGTAAAACAGAGGTCCAAGGAGTAGATGGAATTGATTGTGTTACAATTGGAATTCCTGAAGAAGTTGTAGATTGTTTTATAAGAGCTTTTGTAAATGCCGAATAATTATATACAGAGGTGCTTGGTGTAACAACTTGAGTAACAACATCTGTATCTGTATTTTCATCAATTCTAGTATACCATGCACCTGTATGTTCTGTTATTTCAGCATACCCTAAACTTTTAAAACGTTCTATGTTTTTAGCATACAAGTCTGTATGTACAAGCACAAAAATCCATGGGTTATCAAAGCTTTGCTTTACTTCATGTAATGTAACACTTTGAACAGCTTGAGGCCATTCAAAAAAATACTCAACTCCTCCATAAGCCCAGTTTGCGGCAACGGCTTCCATAAAGTCTGCTGCCCCTGTATAGGCATCATTTCTAAAAAGAGTTGCTCTGTTCTTTGCCTCAAGTAAATCGTTTTCATCAAAAAGTTTAGCCGTTGTTTTAACAATATTTGAAAATCCAGGCACCATAAGCGAAATATCAGTATTTTCATTTAAACTTTGGGCATCAAAGAGTGTTTGAATAATAATTCTTGAATCACTTGCTTCTGCAACAAAAGATGTATTTGTGTTTGTCATTCCACTTTCTAACAATTTTTGTTGCATAATTTCTGCTGCAGTCCATGCTGTTGCAGAATATTCATTAGAAGCACCTAGGCCTGGGGCTGTATATTGTAATACAGCCTGAATATAGTCTTTAGAAAAATCTGAAGAAACTAAAACAAAGAGCTTGTTACTATCTGATTCTTGAACAGCACTGGTTGATTTTGAAACATTACTTGTGTTTCCAATTACATGAGAACTTTGCCAGTCATAAAAATAATTTGAAATTATTTCTAACACAACAGAAGAAGATAATGGGCCTGTTATAAATAGAGCACTTTGGTCGGGTACATACCAATTGTTCGTAATTGCAGAAAGCTTTTGGCGTACATCTTCAATTGAATTAGAAGAAAAAAGAGAAGGGTACACACCGGAATCTTTTGTCCAAGGCTCTTTTGAAAATACTTTTGAGTCAACACTTGCATTTATAAAGCCCGGCACACTTGAAGCCCACGTTGTAACTTCCTGTTTTAATTGGTTAAATTCAGTTAAAATATCACTGTCTAAAAAAAGAGTATGCTTTAAAGCATTTGAAAAAAGACTGATACCTTTTTCAAATGAAGAGGCTGGAATTACAAAACTGTAACGAGATTGTGAAAAAGCGCTTTGAGAGGAAAATTCACCTGCTCCCAATGCATCATAGTCACTTAAAGAAGAAACATTGTTTTTCCAAAAAAGACGAGAATATAATTGAAAAAAACCAGTTGTTTGTTCTGTTTGTCTTCCAGTTCCTGCTTTTGAAATATATTCAATGCTCATACTTGGTACTGTATAATCTTCTTGTATATAAAGTTCTAAGCCATTTTCAAGTTTAAATGAATAAAAGCCACTTGGCATTTCTTGTGAGAAAACAAATAAAGATAACGAGTACATTAGAATACAAAAATAAAGCTTTTTCATGATATTAGTATACTTGTTTTTTTACTACAGTTCAAGGATTAATACGAAAATTTAATCTTTGTAGAAAAATTTGTTATTTTATTCATAGAGTACTTGACAAAAAAATCTCATTCTGATATAGTAGTTTTATTACTTGCGGATGTCATATAACGGCTATTATCTCAGCCTTCCAAGCTGATGACG
>CAYJJW010000173.1:0-4080 GCA_964370555.1 uncultured Treponemataceae bacterium
TTTAATGCATTTTGTTTATCATATTGGAATGATGCAATGTACTTGGGCGATTATCCTAAAAAAGCCTACGAATTTTTTGAAGAAGATATGCCTATCATTGGTGCAAATGATTTTAAGCTTATTACAGAAAGTGTAGACTTTCATGGACATAACATTTATAATGGTCGTATAGTTGAATCAGATAAAAATGGTGGATACAGATTTGTTCAAAGAAATCCTGGATATCCTAGAACAGCTTTAAACTGGCCTGTAACACCTGAAAGCTTATTGTGGCTTCCAAAACTAATTACTGAAAGGTACAAAAAACCTATTTATATAACAGAAAATGGTCTTTCAAATACTGATTCAGTTAGTTTAGATGGAAAAGTGCATGACCCTCAACGTATAGACTTTTTGCACCGCTATTTAAAAGAACTCTCTCGTGCTTGTGATGAGGGTGCTGATATTAAAGGGTACTTTCAATGGTCGCTTATTGACAATTTTGAGTGGCACTCAGGTTATAGCGAACGTTTTGGTATTGTGCATGTTGATTATCAAACACAAAAGCGCACGCTTAAAGACAGTGCCTATTGGTACAAAGACATAATAAAAACAAACGGTAAGGATTTATAAACAACATTATGGTGACTATCTACGATATTGCAAAAATAACCGGTTTTTCTGCTCCAACTATTTCAAAGGCTTTAAATGGTTCAGGAAGTTTAAGTAAAAAAACACGTGATGCAATCGTAGAAGTTGCAGAGAATATTGGCTACAAACCAAACATGGCAGCTCGCTCACTAATAACAAAAAAATCTAATCTTATTGGTGTTATATTCTCAGACTACGGTATGGGACGCGGTTTAGCCACCCTTTGTTTTCCGGTGTTTTAGACTCATTTAGAGAAGAGATGCACAAGCATGGATACGACTTACTTTTTTTATCAAATAAGTTTGGTGATCAAGAAATGTCGTATTTAGAACATTGTAAGTTTCGAAATATCGATGGGGTTATTCTTGCAAGCCATGAAAAATCAAAAGAAGAAATTGCAACCCTTCTCAAATCAAGCATACCCTGTGTGTCTGTTAATGATGTAGTACCAAATGTTTGTACCATTATATCGTCAAATGAACGCGCAGGAATCCAAGCAGCTGAACATCTCATAGAAAATGGTCATAAAAATATAGGCTTTTTAGGAACAATGTTTGACTATGACAGATCGCCAGCATCAGGAGATAGACAAGAAGGATTTATTAAAGCTATTAAAAAGCACGACTTAGATCATTGCGAAAAATATATTGGATACAGTGATTACTGGCATGAAGCTTCAGGCTACGAGGGAGCAAAAAAACTTTTATCTAAATATCCTGAAATTACGGCGCTTTTTGTTGCAAGTGATACCCTAGCTTTTGGTGTTATGAATTACTGTAAAGAAGCAAAAATTAAAATACCTGAAGATTTATCAATTATTGGATTTGACGATGATAGAGTTGCATCCTATTGTAATCCACCTCTTACAACGTTTAGACAAAACAAAGAAGCAATTGCAAAACACGCAGCAGATATTTTATTAAAAAACATTAAAGGTGAAACTGTTCCCGAAATTGTACAGATTCCGGCTGAATTAATTTGCAGAGAATCTGTATTGAGCCTACACTAAACTTTTTCTGTTATCCAGCCCATTTCTACACCATTTTCAATTTGTTCCAATACCCAAGACCATAGTCCAGGTGTTCCAGTTTTTACCGGATTCATTCTTTCAAGCACTTGTTCTCTTGTTGCACTTCCCTTTATCCATGTATGACCACCAGTTTTAGTATTATGAATAAATGGCTGAAGCCTATCTAAGCTTGTGGCAAAACGAGAGTCATCTGTATCCATTCTGTCAAACTCTTCCCAAAGATTGCGAAGTTCTTGTCCTTGTTCTATTGGAAGTTGTGCAAAAAGTTTGTCTGCCGCTTCATTTTCTCTTTTTTCTTTTTCTTTATTGGCTTCGATATCAAAAGCGAACGTGTCACCAGCATATATTTCTACTAAATCGTGAACAATGACCATTTTTAATACTCGCTCCATGTTTACAGGTGTTGCAGCATATTCCTGTAGTACAATGGCTGCAAGTGCTAAGTGCCAAGAGTGTTCTGCATCGTTTTCACGTCTCGATTCGTCTATTAAAATGGTACGGCGCATAATGTGTTTTAATTTGTCAACTTCTATTATAAAGTCTAATTGTGTTTGTAGTCGATTGTTCATATGTTAAGAATATTGTGTATGGACTGATTTGTCAAGAGTCATCCGCAGATTGCGCAGATTATTTTTTCTTCGTAATTCGTAATTCGTAATTCGTAATTACAAAGAAATCCTATAAATCTGCGGATAAAAAAAATAGTCAAAAATTTCTTTGCAATAAATCAAAAGTCGTGCTATACTATAAGCTATGAAAATATTAATGAGCGCGAGTGAAGCAGTACCTTTTGCAAAATCAGGTGGGTTGGCTGATGTTGTTTCAGCCTTATCAAAACAATTACAATTAAACGGTCATGATGTTAGGATCGTTATGCCACGTTATTATTCAATAGATAGAGATAAACTCAAAAAGCACGATGCACCTCTTGGTGTTCCTGTTGGCTTTGGTGAGATTTGGAATGCAGTGTACGAAACAACCCTACCAGATAGTGATGTACCAGTATACTTCTTAGATAATGAAGAATTATACGGAAGGAGCGGTATCTATGGCGAAAATGGCTCATCAAGTTTTGATGATAACGCTAGACGTTTTATAAACCTTACGAGGGGAAGTTTTCAACTTTGCAAAATGCTCGATTGGTATCCAGATGTTGTGCATAGCCACGACTGGCCTACTTCAACTGCAGCCCTTTTCTTAAATACATGGGAAAAAGATGGCTACTTTACAAAAACAGCTTCAGTTCTTACAATTCACAACCTAGGGTACCAAGGTTGGTTTGGCAAAAATGATATACACCTATTTCAATTACAATGGAACGAGTACTTTGCATCAGGTTTAGAAAAATTTGACTCATTAAATTTCTTAAAATGTGGCATTATGCAAAGTGATGTTATAACAACTGTTTCACCTACTTATGCACACGAAATACAAGGTATAATGAGCGAAGGATTAGGTGAAGAGCTAAGCGAACGCTCTGGCGACTTATATGGTGTTTTAAATGGAATGGATTATGCCGATTGGAATCCTGAAACAGATAAATTAATTCCTCACAATTTTTCAGCAAAAAAAATGGCTGGGAAAGCTAAGATGAAAGCAGAGCTTCAAAAGCGCTTTGGACTTGAAATAAACGCTGAAAAACCACTATTTGGTATTGTATCCCGTTTTGCAGAACAAAAGGGATTTGGAGCCCTCTGTGGACCCACTCACGGCTCATTATTTAACATGTGCCGTGATATGGATATACAAGTTGTAATTCTTGGAACAGGCGAAAAATGGTGTGAAGAAGAACTCTCAGAGCTTTCTGGAAAACTTCCAAATCTTGCAGTACACGTTGGTTTTAGTAACGAACTGGCGCACTGGATAGAAGCAGGAAGCGACTTTTTCTTAATGCCTTCACAATATGAGCCTTGCGGGTTAAATCAAATGTATTCTCTAGCCTACGGAACACTTCCAATTGTTAGAAGAACAGGCGGTCTTGCAGATACGGTCGAAAATTACAATCAAGAAACGGGAGACGGAACAGGTTTTGTTTTTGACGAGCTAAGCCCGCAAGCAATTTACGATGTAGTCGGCTGGGCAACATGGGCATATTACAACAAAAAAGATCATATTACAAAAATGCAACAATTAGCAATGAGCAAAAAATTCTTGTGGGAAGATTCAGCTAAACACTATGAAAACATCTATAAGGCAGCTTTTGAAAAAAGGGCACAGTTTAGAGGCTTAGTGTAAGCAATTACTAATTACGAGCTACTAGTTACTAATTGATCACAAAAATCAAAACTAGTAACTAGTACCTAGTAATTATTTTATACAGCTTTTCTTACAGCAAAACATACAGTCTATTGACAGTATCATCATGCAGTTGTATACTTATAGTATGACAACCGTAAAAAGTACTATCCATATTTCTCAAG
>CAYJJW010000174.1:0-4056 GCA_964370555.1 uncultured Treponemataceae bacterium
AGCAATGGACTGAAAATCCATGTGTCGACAGTTCGATTCTGTCCGACGGCATGAAGCAGACTTTTTTAAGTCTGCTTTTTTTATGCTTAAATTGTACTTGTGTAGCTTGAATATTGTATACTTTTTCTATATAATAGTTTTATGAAGTGGGTAGTATTTCGTGGAATCGGCGGAGACGAAGATTCAAAAAAAGTAGTATCATATCTCAAAAAAAAGAGAGTTCGTTATAAGGCTTTTAAGTTTGATTTAGCTCATTTATCTGAGCCAGATGAAAAACACATGTCTAAGACTATTGTAACACTTTGCGAAATACTTGCTGATGCAACACACATTGTTTTGGTAAACATTGAACAAATTCCTGTTGTTGGAACCTTTTTATATACTCTTGGGTTAATATCCCAAAAGTCTGTTTTTATGACAGGTGATAGACCAGGCTTACCTGCTTGTTTAACAAATGGATTTTTTCCTCCTTGTGTAGATATTGATGATTTATTTGATAGACTCGATAAGTACTTCCCAATATTCAAGGAAGAAGAAAAAAAAGAAATTGCACGCCATCAGCTTTTTAGCTTAAATATTCCACTTAACCCCGATTCATTTGCACACTATATTTGTGCAGGGAACGAAGAAGTATGTGACCTCTTTTATTCAGCGGGCATGGATATAGATTCTCTCGATGCAGCGGGAACACCAATGCTTGGAAATGCCGCACGCGTTGGTAATCTTCCTATGATTAAATGGCTTTTATCAAAAAACGCAAATATAGACGCCGTTTCAAAAGATCGCGGATATACTGCCTTAATGGATGCTATCTGGAAAAATAAAACAGATCTTGTTTCGTATTTGGTAGAAAGAGGTGCCGATTTATCTACAATTAGTAAAGATGGTCAACCTGTTGCAGTATTAGCATCCGGTTCCGGTAATGCAGATATATGTAAAATACTTGCCGAAAACGGTGCAGACATACATAAAAAAGATAACTTAGGTATGTCGGCTTTAGAGTATGCAACCTTATTTAATAATCAAGAATTAATAAAAGCTTTTAATGCGGGGAAAGAATGAAGCCAATAGTGTTTACCGGTGGGGGAACAGGCGGACACATTTATCCCGGCTTAGCAATTGCAGATGAACTAAAAACTATTTCAAAAGATTACACTATTATTTGGATTGGTTCAAATAATGGGCGCGATAAAAAAATGGTAGAGGCAAATGTTTCAAAAGGCGGAACAAAGAGCGCCGACCGTTTTATTGGTATTCCTTCAGGAAAATTGCGTCGCTATCTTTCTTTTCAAAATATTATTGATATTTTTAAAATAGGCTTTGGCTTTATTGCATCTCTTTTTATTTTAGCAAAAATTAAGCCTTCTTTAGTGTTTTCTAAAGGTGGCTTTGTGAGTGTTCCGCCGTGTATGGCAGCAAAGATTTTAGGCATACCTGTGTACACTCATGAATGCGATTTTTCTCCTGGTCTTGCAACAAAAATAAATATGCGCTTTGCAAAAAAGATCTTACTTTCTTATGAAGAAACAAACACCTTTTTTACCGAAGCACAAAGAGCAAAAACAATTGTTACCGGTAATCCTGTACGGGATGTTTTTTTTCATACCGATAGCAAAATAGGCTACGACTTTTTAGGAATTAAAAAAGCTACAAAGCCAATTCTTTTAGTGCTTGGTGGTTCAAGTGGGGCTCATCAAGTTAATAACCTTATACACGAAAACCTTGATTGGTTTTTAGAGCGTTTTATGCTCGTACACCAAACAGGTCCTGGCGATAACTATGGTAAAGCCTTAGAAAAAAAAGATCAATGTGGTAATGATGTGTTTTATGAGCCTTTTGATTTTATATATTCTGAAATGCCCCATGTTGTTTCTTGTGCCGATGTTATTCTTTCTCGCTCAGGTGCTAACTCACTTTGGGAATGCGCGGCTGTGCATAAACCAATGGTTCTTATTCCTTTAGCCGGAAGTGGTACAAGGGGCGACCAAGTAGAAAATGCAAAGCACTTTCAAGAAAAGGGTGCAGCAATTGTGATAGATTCAACCGAAAAAGATTTTTCAGTTTTTTCCGGAAATGTTAAATCTGCTTTGGATAGTTTACGTGAAAAAGAGAATCTCCAAGCAATGCAAGAATCGCTGAGTAAAATGATAACGCAAAATCCTTCAAAGGTTATTGCGAAGTTATTAATAGAAGAAACTACAAAAAGGGTGTAACATGACATTTAATTTTTTAGATATTATTTTCTTTGCTATAATACTTCTTTTAGCAATACATGGAACTATTGCAGGCTTTATTAAAGAGTTTTTTTCAAAAGCTGCCATAGTCTTAGGTGTATTTGTTTCTGTAATGTTTTTTAAAAATCTATCACCATACTTAAATAGGCATATTGAATCTATATTTGTATCGCAAATTGTTTCATTTTTGTTACTATTTATTCTTGTATATCTTATTGTGCGCTTAATTCAGCACTTTGTTGGTAATTTTTTTGAAGGCGAAATATTAAATGGTCTAGACAGAGTGATGGGCTTTTTCTTTGGCGCTGCAGAAGGTCTTTTAATTGTTTGTATTGTGCTTATACTTTTTTATGCCCAGCCATGGTTTGATCTTGGGCCTCTTGTAATAGAAAGCTTTTTTCATAAAACATTTTACGAATTATTGGCAGCTCCGGTAAATATAGTTCAAGACTATATAGCAATGCATACAAAAGTTTTTGTTTTAGTGTAGAGGTGTTATATTGTTTGAGAATGTTTTGTATCAAGATGCAACGGCTCTTTTGGAAACTGATATACAAATGGGTAAGCTTCCGCAATCCTTGTTGTTATCAGGCCCTTCAAACTCAGGTAAGCTTACTACTGCCCTCGAAATAGCACGCGCACTTTCATGTACTGCAGATATTAAAGGCGATTGGCAGTGTTCTTGCCCTTCATGCCTAAAGCATAAGAGCCTTGTAAGCACCGATTTACTTATTGCAGGTAGCAGGAGTTTAACGTGTGAAATTGCAGGGGCAAGAAAAACACTTATAGAAGCCTATCAACAACAAGCTACATGGATTCAAGCGAGTAGGTATCTTTTTGTACGGAGTGTGCGAAAACTTACTTCCAGATTTAATCAAATAATGTGGGATGGTGATGACAAAGCTTCAAAAATTAGTCCGCTTATTGCTTCTATCGATGAAATTTTAGAAGAACTCGATCCTTTACAACCCTTAGTAGATTTAGAACAATTTGAAAAGCTTAGTTCAAAACTTCAAGATCAATGTGAAAAACTTGAAAGCTCTTTTATGTATGATTCAATTCCTATATCGCACATCAGAAAAGCTCAAAGCTGGGCTCATTACACCATTGCAAGTGGGAAACGTGTTTTTATTATTGAACATGCAGATAAAATGCAAGAAGGGGTGCGTAATGCGCTCTTAAAAATTTTGGAAGAACCACCTGAGCATTGTGTTTTTATTCTTACTACAGAAAATAGAAATGCAGTTATGCCAACAATTCTATCGAGGGTACGAACATATTCTCTTGTTGCAAGAAATCTAGAGCAAAATACCGAAGTTTTAAAACGTATTTATCGTATTAGTGATGATACATTACAAACGGTTACAAAGCAATCAACTGTACAAGGTGAATCTATTTTAACATCGTATCTTAATAGCTTTTTACCAATTACACCCGATGAAATTGCAAAGCTTGCAAGGAACTTTATGCAAGGCTTAGAGCAAAAAGAAATTCCCGATACTGAAGCTTTATTAAAACAAATGAAAAACTTTGATCCAAGAATTATGTTAAAACTCTTTTTTAATGCGATTCTTGATGAGCAAAGAAAAAAAATGCTTAGCTCTAATATACATACTTCTGCAAAATTTACAGAACAAAGTGAGCTCATACTTGAAGCGCTTAAAACGGCCTATGCTAATATCACAATTTATAACCAAGGAATTACCGCTGCTTTTGAAGCCCTTATCTATTCAATTTTAAAGGCTGTATAAGTGAGAGAGTTTTTTAAGCGAGTTTCAGGTAAAATATCAAAACTCACCCCTGAGCAAGTAGAAGCTTTTAT
>CAYJJW010000175.1:0-4042 GCA_964370555.1 uncultured Treponemataceae bacterium
GGTATTCTCCCAACACACCTTTTGTCTTTACATTTGATAACACCTTTTTTAAGTCACCAACATCGCTTGCAAGCACATTCATTTCGCCCAAGCCTTTTTGAACTTGTTCCAATTGTTTACTTACCAATTGAAACGATTGGGATAGCCGCGTTTCAAGCGTTTTATGAAGCTTTTCATCTACCGTTGCCCTCATTTTTTCAAGCTGCTCGGTGTTATCTTTTCTAATTGCTTGAAGTGCAGTTGTAAGCTCTTGCCTACTTGCGCTAAACTCGTGGCGGCTATCTCTATTTGAATTATGAATATGTTCTTGCAAGGTTTTAAGCCGAGAGTCTATAACACCTGTAAAAGTGTTTAAGCTTTTAGAAAGTTCATCTCTATTTTCACGTGCCGACTTTTGAATCGCATCATTTGGACTTCTAACTAATAGAATAATTATCATAATGATTTGCAGCAGGGCTACAGTAAGTAGTAATATTTCTGTTATATTTTGCATGAGTTTCTCCTATATTGCATTATAGTATAGATAAAGGGACACATACTGTCCTTGATTTATAAAATTGTATACCTAAAGAGGAAAAATTCACCTACTCAATATATTTCTACATATTTTTTTTGAATTTCATCTCGAAATGATTGCGGTATCCTCGAGTAATCGGTAACTTCTACAAAAAAAGGAATATTACTCTCTGCAAGCGCCTCTCGCAGTTCTGCAATATACACAACCTTATCATTCTGAGGAATAACAGTCAAATCTAAATCGCTACCGGAATGCGCATCACCAGAAACTCTACTTCCATATGCTAACACTTTACAATTTGGTGTATGTATATCGAAGACATCTTTTAGCATGTTTAAATACTCTAAAGGAAGGTATATGTTATCCATTTTTTATTACATCCTGAAGATTTTTCGCATCTTTTATAAAATCATCAACCAACCGTAACGTTTCTTTTGCAAAACTTTCTCCGTAATCATGTGCAGTACTGTTTCTATTATCTCTATACAAAAACCATCTTTTTACTGCTTCTTCATCTAAAAGGCTATGCTTATGGGCTTCTCTAAATAAATCTTTAAATGTAAGCGCATCAAGAGCTTTTTTACTTGAAACATAGGGCAAAAGTCTCTTTTTTAAAAGTTTCCCACTTTGCTCTAAGGTAATTTCAAACCCTTTAACAAGAGAGTTTCTATACATTTCATGTTCAATAGAGCCTTCCTCATATTTTTGAATGAGAGAATACGCTCTATGAAGAGTAAGCAAGCATTTTTCTAAATATTCAGTATTGATTGTATCCATGTGTTTACCTAGCTCCAGTATAGCATATAAAAGACCATATTCGCAATAAAAATATATAAAATTAAGTACGGTTTACATTCTTTTACAATTATGATACACTCCTTCATCGGTAAATACTATCAAAATTAATCTCTTACTAAACCGAAAAGCTATTGCGAGGGTAGTATTATTTCAACAAACATCTTAATTGCCATATTCAACATATGCTTTATTTCTCATAATCTTTTATACTTTGGCATTATTGGGCGCATATTCGGCATAAAAAGTAGTAAACGAAAAATCCTTGCATTTAGTATAATTACAGGTATTCTTGGAACTGCATTACTTCTTCTTTTTGGTAGTATGTCGGCGCTTGGCTACATAATAATGCTTACCGTTTTTTTAATTGCCGTTTTATATTTTTTTCCTAAGCAAGGCCGCCCATCAAGAATTGCCTGTGTTCTTTCTTTTAACCTACATATTATGGTTGCAAGAGCATTAGTTGCAGCCGTAGCATCTATTATAAACGAAAAAACTATCTATGAGCTATCAGCTAATCCTGTTGCATTTTGGCAAGTTTTAATAATTACTACTATCACAAGTTCCCTTGTTTCAACAATAATAGTAAAGATTATACCCTCTAAATATCTACATCAATTAGCATCAAAAACTGAATACCTCTATTTTTACATTTTAATTGCTGGCATGGCAAATATCTACATGATTGCAAATGGCAATGTATATATACACAACATTGAGTATGAGTGGCTACCACTACACCAAATAATTGCATCAATAACATGGCTTTTTTCTACCTACGTTGTAGCAATTATGCTGGGAATATATGCAGTTGTGCGTGCAAGAAAAGAAAAGCTTGAAAAAGATACAATTTATAAACATTTAGTTGAATCTAAATCTTTAGCAGTAGTAAAAGTAAATTGCACAAAAGATACCCTCGTTCGCCTAATAATCGATGGAGAAAAAATCTCTTTACCTGATATGTCTTTTTCTGAGTATGCAAGAACAACTCAAGCTAAGGTTAGTAAAATTGATAACGAGTCTTTACTTGAAAAGATTCGCTCGCCTCGAATACTTATAGAGGAATATGAAAAAGGGAATTTTCTTCTTGAATATACGGCAAAACAAGAAATTGCAGGTGAAGAACGATGGGTTCACACATCCATTACACTTACAAAAGAAGAAGATACTAGTGATATTATTGCAGTTTTTACCCTTACAGATGAAATTCATGATGTAATTGAAAGAGAACATGCATCAAAAAAAGCAGCTGAAAAAGACCCATTAGTTCCAATGCTTAATAAAAAGGCAACAGAACGCTATATAAAAGAGCATTTAGCTCAAAAGAAAAATGGTGCCCTTTTTATGATAGATCTTGATAATTTTAAGTCAATAAATGATACGTTTGGGCATTCTTATGGAGATGCAGTTATAAAAGATATTGCCAATAAGATAATCCATACATTTAGAAGTGATGATATTATTGGACGCATCGGTGGTGATGAGTTTATGGTTTTTATCAAAAATAATATCGATAAAAATCGTATAAGTGAAAAAGCAAATAAACTATTACACGATATTCATACCTCTTATACAGAAAAAGGGCAAACAATTGAAATATCATCCAGTATAGGAATTGCAATAGTTAAAGATGATAGATTGAGTTTTTCAGAACTCTATCAAATGGCAGACCTTGCAATGTACTCATGCAAAAAGAAAAGCAAAAACGCATTTTTGATTTACGAAGAATAATACAAAAAACAACATTTATACAATTTTAACACTTGACACAATATTACATAAATTCTATTATTAAGATAGCTACTTTGTTCAACATCTTTGTATTCTACACAATGGAGATATCTTATGAAAAAGATTAAAATTCCAATAAAACCAAAAAAGAAAGTCGGTTTGTTTATCTTTGGAACACTTTTTTCACTATTTGGCTGTACAAGCAGCCCTGAAAACATTGAAGTTGTTCAAGACTTTAACCTAAACTCGTATCTTAACACATGGTATGAAGTTGCAAGGCTTGATCATAGCTTTGAGAGAAACTTAATTGATGTAACGGCAAATTATACCCTTAATAATGATGGTACTGTTCGCGTAGAAAACAACGGCTATAACACAAAAAAAGAAAAGGAATCCAACATTGTTGGGAAAGCTCGCTTTCGTGGATTAGAAACAGAAGGCGCTCTTGAAGTTTCATTTTTTGGCCCTTTTTACGGTGATTACAATATTATAGCATTAGATGAAAACTACCAATACGCCCTTGTATGTGGATCATCTCATAAATATTTATGGATTCTAAGCCGCACCCCAACAATTCCAGATGATGTAAAAATGGAATACATTGCAATTGCAAAAGAACTTGGGTACGATGTCGATGCTCTTTTATGGGTTGAACATAGGGAATAACATCACGCAAGATGAATTGTTTTCGTTGCAACTGTATCGCAAAACAGTTTATCATGTTCTACAAATATGATTGTTGGTTCATACGCAAGCAGCAAATCTTCTATTTGTATGCGTGATAAAACATCAATATAATTTAGAGGCTCATCCCAAATGTAAAGATGGGCTTCTACACTTAAACTTTGTGCCAGGAACACCTTCTTCTTTTGCCCTTCGCTAAATGTTTCAATATGTTTATCAAAATGAGATTTTTCAAACCCAAGCTTATGTAAGTTTGTTCTAAAAAGTGTTGCATCAAGTTTGTTTTCTTCTTCAAAAAGTGCAATGCTTCCTTTT
>CAYJJW010000176.1:0-3993 GCA_964370555.1 uncultured Treponemataceae bacterium
ACAATGCCCCTGGAAGTGATTATCTTGAAATAAAAAATATTACAACCCGATATGAGCCAGTGCTTGATGATATTTCTTTTACTGTCAAAAAAGGTGAAATTTTTGGGTTATACGGACTTGTAGGTGCGGGGCGAAGTGAGTTATTGGAAGCTTTGTTTGGTGTCCGAACTGTAGCTGCTGGGGAAATAATTGTAGATGGAAAAAAACTTCGCTTTAGAACAAGCAAAGAGGCTATGAGCTATAACTTTGCACTTGTTACGGAAGAACGAAAATTAAATGGAATGTTTGGAAAAGGAACTATTCAATTTAATACAACCATAACAAATTTAGGAAGCTATAAAACGTTTGGACTCTTATCTGACAGAAAAATGCAAGAAGCAGCAATTAACAAAGTAAAAGTAATGCGAACAAAATGTGTTTCTGTAGATGACTTAATTACTTCGCTAAGTGGTGGTAATCAACAAAAAGTAATTATCGGAAAGTGGCTTGAAAGACAACCTGATGTTTTTCTTTTGGATGAGCCAACACGAGGAATTGATGTTGGTGCTAAGTACGAAATTTATCAACTTATTATTAGAATGGCAAAAGAAGGAAAAACAATTATTGTTGTTTCAAGTGAAATGCCTGAAATATTGGGTATTACAAATCGTATAGCTGTTATGTCAAACAGAAAACTAGCTGGAGTTGTCAATACAAAAGACACAAATCAAGAAGAATTGCTGAAACTTTCAGCAAAATATTTGTAAAAAAAGGAAAAAGAAAATATGTCTGACCAATCATTACAAGTGAACATGCTTGAAGAAGATGCAAAATTAAAAGAATATTCAGAAAAACTTTTTGAGTTACGTAAAGACGGTGTAAATAAAATTGCAGAGCTAAAACAAGAAATATTCTTAGCGAAAAAAAATAAAATGCTTGATGCAGTACAACGCAAAAGAATTATTGATGAGCATAATGACAATATTGCTTTAGCAAAAGTTGTAGAAAAAAAGAACTGGCTAGAAGAAAAAAGACTTGAAAAAGATGCTGTTGAATATGCAAATAAAGTTTCTGTAGTGTACAATAAAAAAGTTGAAGATACACAAAATGTGCAAATTCAAAAACTTAAAACAGAGTATCAAGCAGAAGTACAAAGAATCAAAAAAGATGGTGTTGAAGCAGAGAAAAAAATTCGCGACAGCTATGTTGGAAAACCTACAAAAGTTGATGCTGCAGCACTGAAAGAAGATGTAGCAGCACAAAGATATGAGACAAAATCTGCGTTATATGATGCTAAGAATCACTGTAGTGCAGAACTTGCAAAATGTAACGAAGCAAAAAAACAAGCTTTTGTTGACCATGTTCAATTAAATAGGAGTCTTAGAAACGGAAAAGCAGTACTAACTGAAGATGTTGTTTTGAATGTAAAAGACTATATTTATAATTTTACTGGTTCAAAATTCTTATTGGAGAATGGATTATATTTGGCAATTTTAATATTCTTTATTGTATGTATTATTGTTGCTCCTATTTCTGGAAGAGGAAATCTTTTGTCTCTTCCCAACATTTTTACTATTTTGGAACAATCTTCAACGAGAATGTTCTTTGCTCTAGGTGTTGCAGGGCTTATTTTGCTTGCGGGTACTGACTTGAGTGTTGGGCGAATGGTTGCTCTTGGTGCTGTTACTACTGGGCTTATTTTACATCCTGGAATGAACATTGTTACCGTATTTGGAATGGGACCTTGGGATTTCTCTGCAATACCTATGATGGTTCGTGTTTTTATGGCTTTAAGTTTTTCTGTTATTCTTTGTGTAATGTTTAGCTCCTTTGCTGGTATTTTTTCAGCAAAGCTGAAAATTCATCCCTTTATTTCAACACTGGCAACTCAGTTAATTATTTACGGCTTATTGTTCTTTGGAACAAGAGGAACACCTGTAGGTTCAATTGACGGAGAAATTAAAGATTTGCTCGGGGGTAGATGGATTTTAGGAGTTATTAATGGAGAGCTAATAACCTTTCCGAAATTAATAATTCCAGCTATTATTGCAGTAATTGTTGCTTGGTTTATTTGGAACAAAACCATTTTTGGAAAAAACATGTATGCTGTTGGTGGAAATGCCGAGGCCGCTAGTGTAAGTGGTATTAGTGTAACAAAAGTAACCATGGGCGTTTTTATCATGGCAAGTGTTTTCTACGGGGTTGGATCTTTCTTGGAAGCCTTTAGAGCCAATGCAAGTGCTGGTACTGGACAAGGATATGAGTTAGACGCTATTGCAGCTTGTGTAGTTGGTGGTATTTCTTTTAGTGGTGGTATTGGAAAAATAGGTGGTGCTGTTATAGGTGTTATTATTTTTACCGGGTTAACATATTGCCTTACCTTTCTTGGAATAGATACAAACTTACAGTTTGTGTTTAAAGGCTTAATTATTATTTCTGCTGTAGCATTAGATAGTGTAAAATATCTTAAGAAAAAATAAGTAATCAAAGAAATTTTAGCTCGCTTAAAGTTTTTTAAGCGAGTTTTTTTATTTTAAACCAAAAGCATAATAATACGATTTTTTTGTATATTTATACAAATTATTTTGCGTTTTTCTAATATTTAAACTAGACAGATTTATTTTCTTGTGATAATATGACACTGTAGTTTTTGCTTTGCGTAATTAGAACAATATGTTTTTGTAAGAAATAGAACTTTGCGAGAGTAAAAAAGGAGAAAAAAATGAAAAACGTTCTTGTAGTTGATGATTCAAGAATAATGCGTAATATTGTAAAGAATACCTTTGCAACAATGAAAGTTCCGTGTGCTTTTTTAGAAGCAGAGAATGGAAAAGAAGCTTTGTCAATATTAGAGGATAACGAAATAGACATAGTTTTTCTTGATTGGAATATGCCAAAATTGTCAGGATTAGACTTCTTAAAGGCAGTAAGGTCTGTTAAAAGGTATGAGTCGCTACCCGTTGTAATGGTAACAAGTGAAGCTTCAAAATATAACGTCATTGAAGCCTTAAAATCGGGAGCAACGGCATACTTGGTAAAGCCTGTAAGTGTTGAAAAATTTGTAAAAACACTTGCAACAATAAAATTTTAAGAATGTTATGCATTTTTGCTACCTAGTTAGTAGCGAAGGAAAAGTTAATAATGGAAAAGTATGTTCAACCCTTTATAAATACATGCTGTGATGTTTTTCGAGATTTCGTTGGGACAGAGATTACAGCAAAAACACCTCATTTTGTAGAATCTTCTGAAAAAAATGAGTGGGATATTTCTGGAATAATAGGATTAGCAGGAGAGGCTCAGGGAGCTGTTGTTCTATCTTTGAAGACAGACCTCGCGTTTAAAATAACTGAGTTTTTAACAGGAAATGTTGTTTCAGAAGTGAACGATGATGTTTTTGATGCAGTTGGTGAAATAATAAACATAATTGCAGGGAACGTAAAAAAAGATTTGGAAGAAATGTATCAGCTAGTTATTTCTCTTCCCACTATAATTCAAGGTGAAAACCACAATATGGTATGGCTTCGTTCACAAGGAACCAGAAGCATTTGCATTCCCTTTGAAATTTTAGGTGGTCATTCGTTTGCCTTATCTGTAACACTTCGACAAGGCTAAAAGATATTCTTAAAGAGGAGCGGAAATCATGGCGGAAAGTGTAGAGAAAAGAGGTATAGTTCAAACTGAACGTACTTCATTCCAAAGAAAAGTCTTATTTTTTCTTTCTGCAGGGCACTATGTTCCAGGTTCAACAGACGCATATACACTAGAGCAAGTTACAAAATATATTATGTTTAATATATTTCTTGTCATAGGAATATTAATCTTTGTGCCGATAGCGATATATGTTGGTTTAGACCCTACAACTCCAAGAATTACGATTGTATTAAACACCACGTTTTGTCTTTCTTTTAGTATTTTGTTTGCGGTAGCCCGAACAAGGGTTTCTTTAGTTGTTCCAGCATCGATACTTGTATATAGCTTTGCTTTTTTCGTTAGCTATATGTTAATTCTTCACCC
>CAYJJW010000177.1:0-3913 GCA_964370555.1 uncultured Treponemataceae bacterium
GAGGATTCGGTATTTAGTGGAATAGCTTCTTGCATAAAATAATTATACAACAAAATAAGATTTTTTTAAAGTACAAATTTTTCTAAAAACTTTGCAACACCATCTTCATCATTAGAAAACTCGGTATTAAACACAGCCATCTCTTTTATACAATCAAGCCCATTAATCATAGCGACACTTTTTCCTGCCATTTTCATCATAGATTCATCATTCATACTATCGCCAAAAGCCATAATGTTTTCGGTAGGAATATTCAGTTGTTTTGCAAGCCACACAAGTGCTTCACCCTTACCAGAATCTTTTGGAAGTATTTCTAAAAAATATGGTTTACTTATAAAAATAACACAAGAGTCCCCTATTTCTTTACTTAAGCGTTTTTGCATATCTGCAATAACTCCGGGCTCTCCAGGCACAACAATTTTAGGGAAACCTCTTTTTAAGAATTCAGGATAATCTTCTACTAACTCTTTTTGCAACCCACTTAATTGAGCATCTATATCACCCCATTCAGTATGCTTAAATGTATAAATAGTACCTGAATCATATACATGAGCTGTTAAACCATACTCTAATAGCACATCGTGAACATGCATTACAATATTATAATCAAGTTCCCTTGCATATATTGAAAGTCTAATATGTAAATCTAAAATATTGGTTCCGTTTTGAGTAATCATATAACGACCATATTCACTTCCCGCAATATCCATTTGACGAACATAGGGAAGCATTGCCTCGTCTAGTCTACCTGAACACAGCATTACATAGATGCCTTTTTCTACAAGTCTACGAAGTACTGAAACAGTATAATCAGAAATTGTTAAATCGTGCTTTAATAAAGTGTCATCAAGATCAAGGGCAATAATTTGCACATCTTGTTTTGATTGTGGTAGTTTACTCATATGCTTAGTGTAGCATAAATAAGATAGGCATTCAAGTATAGAATAATGATTAGCGTACTATTTTTCTAAAAGCTTTTTATAGGAAAACTCAATAAGAATTGCCCCTAATGGCGCGGTAATTAAAATAGAAAGAACAGCAACGGTTAAAATAACATTACCACAACCAATCCCCAGAGAAAGCGGAATACCACCAATAGCCGCTTGTACTGTTGCCTTGGGAATATACGCAAACATACAAAAAAGCTTTTCCTTATTTGCAAGTTTTGTTCCCAATAAACAGAACCATACCCCTACAATTCTAAAAAAAAGTATTGCAAATATTAAAACAATAGCAATGATTCCTTCTTGAAGAGCGTATGAGATATTTACACTCGCACCAACTAATACAAAAAGAATAATTTCTGCAAACACCCATAATTTTGAAAATTTCACAGAAAGCCTTGAAGAAAGTGTAGGATATCTTGTCTTTAAGGCAATGCCAAAACTCATAATAGCAATAAGTCCCGAAAAAGGAATATTTAAAGATAAAAAATCTTCTAGAGTAACTAATATGAATCCTACAGAAAGCACAATAAGTACCTTTTGACTATCTCTAAGATAAAACTTCTTAAAAAAGAGCGAAAACATAAATCCTAGAAAAACACCACACACAATACCGCTAATAATTGAAAAAGGTATAACTGTAAAATGTAAAGCAGATATACTACTACCCTGAGCTACACTTAATAAACTTGTAAAAAGAATTATTACAAAAACATCATCAACAGAAGCGCTCGCCAAAATCATTTGAGGAATAGATTTTTTAGTTCCATATCCTTCTTCAATAATGGTAATCATTTTTGGAACAATAACGGCAGGAGAAACAGCGGCAACAACGGCACCCATTAAAGCCGCTTCTAACATAGTTATGCCAAAAAATTTTGGTGCAAAAAAAATCATTGCACCAATTTCTAAAACTGCAGGAATAAAGCACATAAGTATGGCAGGACGCCCTACCTTTTTTAAATCTTCAATATTTAGGGTAAGTCCTGCCCTTGTTAAAATAATAACCAAAGCAACTTCTCTCAAAGTTCCAGAGATTGCTAAAAGGCCTTCATCTAATACATTTAAAGCATATGGCCCCAATGCAAGTCCTGCAAAAATCATTCCTAATAATGGAGGAAGATGACATTTTTTGCAAAACTCACTCAATAATAAACCGAGCAAAAGGGCAATGGCTAAACTAAAAAGCATTTATTTATTTTTTTACTCTTGCCAAAAGAGGATCGGTAATACGATTTCTAAAAAAAGCAATAATAGGTCCCATTAAAAAGGCTGTCATAATAGTGCCAACGCCTACCACAGCACCCAATAGCACACCAATAATAACACAAACAATATCTGTTGCAATTCTGCAATATTGAAACTTTGCAATTTTTTTATCGGCCATAATAAGAGCCATTGCATCATAGGTTGAAACCCCTAAGTCAGCAGTAATATAAAATGCAGATGCAAAACATAGCACGATAAAACCCATTGCTAACATAGCTATTCTAATTGCCATATCAGGATCAGGAATTAATCCTTGTAGTGTTCCGTGACTAAACTCAACAATATAACCTACTAAGAAAAGATTGATAATTGTTCCAATTCCTATATAGTGTTTTTTTAAAAAGAAAACTACAATCAATAGAATTGCATTTAAAATAATGTAAAGGGTTCCAAAACTAAATGGAAGTACATTGTGCATACCATTAGCAAAACATTGGAAGGGATCTGTTCCAAATTGAGAATGTTTAAACAAGCCCACTGATAAACCTGATACAGAAACACCAAAAACGGTCATAAGCACACGAATAATTTTTTCTTTCATTTTACTCTCTTTTATTTTTTTTGCATTGTACTCTATATAAAAAAGATTATCAAGCAAAAAAACAAAAATAACGCAAGATTACTATAGACAGAAACATGTCAATGTAATATGATACTACTTATAGAAACGTTACTATCTAGAGTAACGCAATTTTAGGAGACAATATGTTAAAAAAAGTAATCTCAATAGCATGTATGCTATTACTCGCAATTACCACTCTTTTTGCGAATGGAACAAAAGAAGAAACAGCCGATACCAATAAAATAAAAATCGGTATTGTAAAACTGGTACAGCACGATGCCCTCGATGATGTAGAGCAAGGTGTTATAGATGTCATTAATGAGTCCGGATTTGATGTAACCTATAACCTTCAAAATGCAAATGGTGATGTAAATACCTCGGCGCAAATTGCAAACATGTACAAAGTTGAAGATGTTGACGTTGCCGTCGGTATCGCGACAGCTGTTGCAATCTCACTTGCTAACACATTCAAAGAAACCCCTGTCGTTTTCGGAACAGTCACCGATCCTGTTGGGGCAGGACTTGTAAGCTCCGTAGAAAAAGGAGAAGGAAATATTACCGGCATGAGTAATGCACTTCCAATTTCACAACATGTAGAATTGTTTCTTGAAATTGCAAACATACAAAAACTCGGGTATATTTACACAAGCACCGAACAAAACTCTATGTACTCATTAAGCTTGGTAGAAAAAGCATGTACAGAAATGGGTATAGAACTTATTACTCAGTCAATTACAAACTCATCAGAAGTAAAACAAGCAGCAGAATCAATTATAAACCGTGTAGATGGTTTATACCTCACAACAGATAATATAGTTTTTTCAGCACTTCCCTCTGTAATTCAAGTATTTGAAGATGCTAAAAAACCAGTATTTTCAGGAGACGTAACGGGAGCCCTTAACGGTGGTTGTGTTATGGCATCAGGGTTCAACTATTATAAAGCTGGTAGAGCAACCGGCGAAATTGTTGTGCAAATTTTAAACGGTGAAAGTCCTGAAAATATTCCTGTCCGCTTTATGACAGAGCCTTCAGACTCTGATTTTCTAGTAGATTTAGATGCTGCTAAAAATATTGGCATTACAATCCCACAAAAATATATAGACCAAGCTGGATATATAATAGAAAATGGAAAATTAAC
>CAYJJW010000178.1:0-3897 GCA_964370555.1 uncultured Treponemataceae bacterium
CATGTGGCCTTTTAAAACATTAAAAAACTGTAATAATTCATCTACACTTGTTTTTCTAATTAAGCTTCCAAACCATGTTTTTCGAGGATCTGCATCTTTACTCCAGGCAGTAGTACTTTCATTATTTACTTTCATACTTCTAAATTTGTACATCGTAAATAGTTTTTTAGTTCTTCCTACTCGTTCTTGTTTAAAAACAATAGGGCCAGGACTGGTAAGTTTAACTAAAAGTGCCGTTATAAGCATAATGGGGGAGCTAATAATTATGAAAATTAAGGACATAATGATGTCAAAACTTCTTTTTTGTATTGCATTAAAAGAATTGTCGAGAGGAATGGTACGCATATTTAATAGTTTTGTATCGCCAATGGTATTTATTTCTGGAGCAGTGGGAAAAAAATCGTTATAGATAGGTATAATATATACCTTTGTTCCTAATTTATCGCATGTTTGAATAATATGAGTAATATGAGATCCCACTTCTGTGGCATCGAGTGCAATAACAACCTGATCGATGGGTTTTGTGCTTAAAATATCTTCTAAGTCTGAATAAGTACCTATTTTTTTCTCACAACTAGCTACTTCGCTATCGCAAATATAGCCTGCAAGTGTAAAGTCATACTGAGTGCTATTTTTTGCATTTTTCATAAATCGTTTAGCTAAATTTCCATTGCCTATAACTAAAACATTTATAGTGTTTCTTGCTAAGTGCGGATATTTTTTTAGAATAAGTCTAAAAATGTAGCGTTTAAGAATTATAAAGGTTGTTGAAAATAGAAATAGGTAGGCAAGTACACCGCGCGAAAAGTTTTCAAGCCTGAATACATAAAATATTAATCCTAGGGCGAGTATGCCAATAATATTTATTTGAATAATCTTTAAAACTTCATGTGTAAATGTTTGAAAGAGAGTTTGATTGTAGAGTGTTGAAATCCTATAAAATAAGAGCATCATACAGGAGTACACTATGAGAATATTTAAATTTTGGGCTATATTTGTTGCATCATTATGAAATAGTTCTAACCATACATATAATGAAAAGATGTATGCACAGTTAGCTAACAAAATGTCGGTTGCTATGTTAATTATATTATATACAGAACTTTTTTTCTTTACCATAAAAGTGCTATTTTCTCCAAGGTATTACAGTTACTAATCACATAGTAACATACTTTAGGAGATAATGCAAGAAAAATAGTTTTAGAAATATTATGTTACAGAGTTAAACACTTCAATATAGTGCTTTTTCATTGTAGCAATTTGAAAATCATTTTCATATTTTAATCTGGCATTCGTTTTGAATTTTTCTAATTGCTTTTCATTAGATAGTGTATCTTGAATAGTTTGTACAAGGCTTTCGATATTGTTTTCGACTGAAAATCCATACTCTAAAGAAAGAACTTCCGGTATACCGCCAACATTTGAAGCTACTACAGGAACAGAACAAGAAAGGGCTTCTATAATTGTTACCGGAAGTCCTTCATGGTCTGAAAGGAGCACAAATAAATCTGCTTCGCTAATATATTTACCTGCATTTTCAATTTCACCTAAGCAAAGTAGATTTTCTGCTTGAGTATATATTGCTTCATTATTTCCTATCCATATAAAAGAGTATTGAGGCATTTCTTGTGCTAGTTTTTCAAATAAGTCAAATCTCTTTGGTTTTGCGTTTCTTGAAACTGTAATGATGATTTTTTTTCCGTTTGCGAATTTTTTTATTGAATCTATTATCGCTGAATCTTTTTTTGCAATGGATTTATCTGAAACTGCATTATAAATAAGTTGTGTATTTTTTATGCCATGTGCAAACATATTTTTTTTGTCGTACTCGCTTACTGCAATAATCTTTGAACACTGATTTTTGAGTAGAATTTCAAGTGGTAGAAATTTTTTATTTGCAACTCGTATTTGATCAAAGCCATGCATGGTATAAAATGTTTTTTTTGTGTTAAAAGGCCACACCGCTAAGCGACCTAATAATCCAACTTTTGATGTATGCAAGTGGATTATGTCGGGCTTTTCTGTTTTTATAACTTTTCGAATAAAAAAATACGATTGTAAATCTTGAATGGGTTTTATATTTCGCACAAAATATGCACATTCAATTTTTTTTATTGCTGCGTTAAGGGACTCCCACATTGAGCCTTTGGGGTTAGAAAGCACAATAAGCTCATGTCCATCGCTAACCAAGGCATTACTAAGTTCTATTACAACGCTTTGAGCTCCGCCAAGTACTGATTGTGTGATAATTTGCAGTATTTTCATGAGTGATTATCTAAAAAATCTTGATATGCTCGTTTTATACCTTCTTCTAAAGACATTTTAGGAGAAAATCCAAGATTAAAAAGCATATTAGAATCCATTAATTTTTTAGGTGTTCCATTTGGTTTTGTAGTATCCCAATTAATTGTACATTCTTTTTCAGGATTTTCGCCATATACTGTTTTATACACTATATGTGCTAGTTCTTTAATAGGTAAGTCTGAACCGCTTCCTATATTTATAAAATCGAATGCACATGTTTTTGGGTGTTCTCCAATTCTTATATCACTTGCATTTTTTTCTTTCATTAAAAAGATAAGAGCACTTGCTAAGTCTTCTGAATATAAAAACTCCCTATACGGGCTTCCATCTCCCCAAAGGGTTACTTCATGAGAGCCTGAAGTTTTGGCTTCGTGAAACTTTCTAATAATTGCAGGCAATACGTGCGAGTTTTGTAAGTCGTAGTTGTCGCCGGGACCATAAAGGTTTGTAGGCATTGCAGATAAAAAGTTTGTACCATACTGGATATTATAAGCAGTGCAAAGTTTTATTACGGCAATTTTTGCTAATGCATAGGCATCATTTGTTGCTTCAAGTTCGCCGGTTAATAGACTTGTTTCTTTTAAAGGTTGCTCTGCCATTTTTGGATAAATGCAAGACGATCCTAAGTTAAGAAGTTTTTTTACTCCCGCCTTGTAAGCTGCATTAACAACATTAAAGCCAATCATCATGTTTTGATAAATAAAGTCTGCAGGGTAGGTAGAATTTGCTCCAATGCCACCAACCTTTGCAGCCGCTAAAAATACGTAGTCGGGCTTTTCTGTAACAAAAAATGAGTTAACGGCTTCTTGGTTTAATAAATCAAGTTCTGAGTGAGTTTTAGTAATTATGTTATTATAGCCTTCATTTTGAAGTCCTTTTACAATTGCACTTCCTACAAGACCTCTATGCCCTGCAACATATATTTTATCATCTTTATTCATCTTTTTAATTCCTAATTCGTAATTCGTAATTATTCGTAGTAGTTTTGGGTTTCGAAGCCACCTTCTTTTAGATGTAATTCTTTTTTTGCAAGTTTTACATCATTTTCTACCATCATTTTTACTAATTCTGGTAGTTGTACTTTTGGCTCCCATCCAAGTTCTGTTTTTGCCTTTGTTGGGTCTCCTATTAAAAGTTCAACTTCTGCAGGTCTAAAATAGCGTGGGTCAATTTTAATAATTTCTTTTCCGGTAGCTTTATCGATACCAACTTCGTTAACGCCTTCGCCCTTGTATTCTACTTCAATACCAACTTCCTTAAAGGCCATGGTAATAAAGTCTCTAACGGTTGTGGTTATACCGGTAGCCATTACGTAGTCGTCAGCTTTTTCTTGTTGTAGCATTAACCACATAAGTTCAACGTAGTCACCTGCAAAGCCCCAGTCTCGTTTAGCATCGATATTACCCATGTAAAGGGTATCTTGTAAACCTAATTTTATGCGAGCAACAGCTCTGGTAATTTTTCTTGTTACGAATGTTTCACCTCGAATTGGGCTTTCATGATTAAAAAGAATACCATTACAACAGTACATATCATAGCTTTCTCGGTAGTTTACTACAATCCAATAGGCATAGAGTTTTGCAACAGCATAAG
>CAYJJW010000179.1:0-3811 GCA_964370555.1 uncultured Treponemataceae bacterium
AAATTAAGCAAACATACATAAGTCAAGTTGTTGCAAAACTTGCAAAAAATAAATATTATCCAAAGGCAGAGCAAAACCGTGGTCGAGAGGGTAGTGTAAAGGTGCGCTTTACCATTGAGCCAAACGGAAATGTAAAGAATCTTATGGTACATACGCCATCGAGGTATGCAAACTTAGATAAGGCTGCACTTGAAACAGTTGAGAGCTCTATGCCTTTCCCTGCTTTTGATGCAACAGAGCCCTTAGAAATAGTTTTGTCGATTGATTTTAGCTTGGAAGATTAGAAAAATTGTGTTTTTTTTTAATCTTAGACTTTTCTTTTATTGTATAAATTTGTACAATAAAAACGAATTATTATGAATATTATATGTTTAATTATAGGTGTTATTTTTTTGGGGCTCTGTATGCTAGGTATGTTTATTCCATTTTTACCTACAACCCCATTTGTATTAATCGCAGCTTTTTGTTTTACAAAGTCAAGTAAAAGATTAGAGGCATGGTTTAAAAGTACCGAACTATATAAAGATAATATAGAGCCCCTTGTAAAGAAAGAAGGGCTTACTAAAGCTGCAAAAATTAGGATTATGACTAGTATAACAATAGTATTTGCGATAGCTGCCTTTTTTATGAGAAACACGACGGTTGGGCTTATTTGTTTGGTAGTAGTATGGGGTGGTCACATTATAGGCTTTGGATTTTTTGTAAAAAATAAACTAGAAGAAAGGGATTGTAGAGAAAATTAGTTAGTTTCACTGTCTCCAGAGGTAGCGATAGCAACATTTTTGACGCCAGATTTTTTGAATATATCCATAACTTTTACTACATTATCAAAGGTTAAAGTGCTGTCACAATAAAGCATAATGGCAAGTTCTGGGTTGCTTGCAGTTCTTTCCATTAAAGTTTTTTGAATGGTTTCTAAAGAAATAGGTTCATCTTCTATAAAAATTTCTAGTTCGCTACCAACAAAAACATTGATCATTTCTCTTTCAGATGTGTCTTCATATGCTGCAACAGGAAGCTTAATATCGATTGATGGGCGTAAAAAAGTTGAGCTAACCATAAAAAAGATAAGCAAAATAAAAATAATATCAATAAGGGAAGTAATATTTATTTCTGGTGAATGCTTTTTTTGTGGTTTAAAAAGTTTCATGTAACTCATCTTCGTCTGAAGTAACGGTATTGGTTTTATTAAAAGATTGTAGATTGCTAGATGGATTACGCGAAAATATTTCATTGAGCATTGAAACAACATAGCTCATCCTGGTACTACGTTTTTCTACAATTTTTTCAAAGATTTTAAAAAGAAAAATTGAAGGAATTGCTACAATAAGGCCGAGGGCAGTTGTAATCATTGCAACCCAAATACCACTTGCAAAAGAGGCAACATCTGCAGAGGCTCCTAATGTTGCCATAATTCTAAAGGCTTCAATAAGGCCGATAACAGTTCCTAGTAATCCTAAAAGAGGGGCTATATGGCCAACTTGAGACAAAATCCAAATATGGCGTTCCATATCTGCAATTAAGACAAAAGCTTTTCTTTCAAGAGATTCGTTAAAAGCTTTTTCACTGAGATTACGTATGCTTAGATAGTGCAAAAGAATTGCTACAAACTGGGAGTTCTTTTTTATTGTAATTTTTTTTTCATTCGCTAGTGCATCGGCATCGCTTTCACATTTTGCTAATAGCAACATGCGTTCAACACTTGAATAGCTGCAAGATGTTCTAGAAAAAAATATTGCTCTTTCTACTGTAACAGTCATAACCAAAAAATAAAGAGCGGTTATAACCCATGCAATTGAGCCACCTTGGTTTATAAAATCAATAATTTGTGAAAACATAGTTAATTTTACCCTTATTTTAAAAAATAGTCAATAAAAAGTTATAAATCACTAACTTTGAAGCGAATAAGTATTGACATGATTTTCGAAAGTTAGTATATTCTAACTATCAAGGAAAAGGAAGAATATATGAGTTTAGAAGAGGCCATAATCAGTTCATGTGCACCAGTTTTGGTAGGAATAAAACCAGCAAATTTATTTTCGGTAAAAACTGACAATTATCCTAATCTAGATGAAGAAATAAACACTCTCAATGATATTTTTATGCATAACGGTATGATTTTGTATAAAGTAAATCGCTGTGATAATTATGCTCTTATTTTTATCTTTAGGCCTTCATTACTTATGCATTATATATTTAAAAATAAGGTTTCTGTCTTTCTTTCAGAGATTGGTTACAATATGAATGCTAGCTTAAAAGAGGTGTTGCAGACTCTTTTTAATAAGATTGTATGCGAAAAAGAATTTCCTCACGAAATAGGTATTTTTTTAGGATATCCTTTGGAAGATATCGAAGGTTTTGTTAAACATCAAGGTAAAAATTGTAAAATGTTTGGATATTGGAAGGTTTATGGGGATGAACATAAGGCCAGGACTCTTTTTACAGAGTATGATCGATGTAAAGAAAAGCTTATATCATTATACAAGCAAGGCATGAGTTTTAATCAACTTTGTGCTGCATCTTAAAAATGGTAAATACGCGTAAAGCGAAAAAATAAATTTAACAGGAGAGAATAGAATGAAAGTTGCAATTATTTATGCAAGTACAACAGGAAACACAGAAGCAATGGCTAATGCCATTAATGATGGAGCTACAGGAGCAGGCGCAGAAGTTAAAATTTGCAAAGCATCAGAAATTTCAGCTGGTGACACTGCAGATTATGATGTGTTGGCTCTCGGAAGTCCTTCAATGGGGGCTGAAGTTTTAGAAGAAGATGAAATGGAACCATTTTTTACTTCTTTAGAAAGCAGTTTATCAGGCAAAAAAGTTGCCCTTTTTGGTTCTTACGACTGGGGTGATGGACAATGGATGCGTGATTGGGAAGAAAGAGTAACTGCTGCAGGTGGATCTTTAGTTAGAGAAAGCTTAATTGTAAACTTAACACCTGAAGGTGATGATATAACAGCTTGTAATTCTTTTGGTAAAGATATAGCAAGCGCTTAAAGTATGCCATAATTGCTGACCTTAATATTGTGTGTAGTATTAAGGAAAGTAGAAGTTTTTTATATAGTTGAGAAACTTTGTCTCCTAAGCAGGATTGCTCTCGTCAGGCAATCCTGCTTTTTTTTTGTAGAGATATAGAGCTACTTCTTATATTTACTGTGCTTTCTTTTTCTTAAATCTAAATCCATATGTTAACGTTTTTTCTTTAGGACAAGAACGTATACATTAAGCAGTTACTTTTTTCGCTTCAAATAAGCTAAATATAAACCGTACAAAGGGGCCACAATAACAAAGTTGCCATAAAAGTGCCATTGGTAAGTTCATAGCGGTTGTTTGAATCCATGTAGCAAAAAAAACCTCCTAGAATATTATGACAGTGTGTTGTTCATAATCTCTTAGGAGAATTAAGTTTCCAATAAAACCACTGGTTGATTTATACTATTTAAACCTTCTTTTGTCAATGAAATTTTTCTTTTATTAAAAAATTCTAAGGTATTACTTTTCTTTGTTACCGATAAAGCCTTTCTACGGTACCAATGGGTACAATTTTACCCCGTCAATTTTATTGATATTTTTTTCTATAACTTCACTCTTAAAAGCCTTGCCATGTGCCGGATATATTACTTTGGGTTTTAAATCAATAAATTTTTGCCAAGACTTTTTGTATTCGGCTTTGTTTTCAATCCAAATAGTAATATTGTTTTTGCTCGGAAACCCATTCATTGCGGCATCCCCACAAAATAAGTCTCCGTCGTTAGTTAAAAGTGAAATGGAATCGTTTGTGTGTCCTTCTGTTTTAAGTATTGTT
>CAYJJW010000180.1:0-3807 GCA_964370555.1 uncultured Treponemataceae bacterium
TCATGTTGGACTTGGAACATTTTTGCCGGTAAGAGCTGAAAAAATTGAAGATCATGCCATGCATTATGAGTATTATTCAATAAGTAAAGAAAGTGCAAACGAAATAAATGCTGCAAAAAAAGCGGGTAAAAAAATACTCGCTGTTGGAACAACTTCGGTTAGAACGTTAGAGTCTGCTTGGGATTCAAAAACACAGTGCTTACTTGCCGGAACAAAATCTACAAACATATTTTTATATCCCGGTTCTACCTTCAATGTAGTAGATAGATTGTTTACTAATTTTCACACCCCAGAATCAACGCTCTTAATGCTTGTAAGTGCCTTTGCTGGAAAAGAACATATATTTAATGCATACCAAAAAGCAGTAGAAGAAAAATATCGTTTTTTTTCGTATGGGGATGCAATGTTTATTAGATAAGTTAAAAATGCTTTAGCTCATCGAGCGATTGTTCTAAAAGACTTAAAAACTGACTTTTTATAAAAATATTTTCAGCTATGCTTTCTTTTTCTACCTCTTCAGCATACAATCTTGAAGCTTTATCAAGTAGGTTCACACAATCTTTTTCACTTAATGGTAAGCGAGCTCCAATAAGAGTGTTTTCCAGTTCTCGACTTCTAAACGTTACCATTCCTGCAAAGGCAATGCGTAAATCGTCGAGAGTTGTACCCTTGCTTGAATCTGCTAAAAAGGTATATGAAGCACTTTTTTCATTTTGTTCATAGGGAGATCCCAGTTTAATGTATGTTGCTGTATGCCATTCTGCAAGCGGAACTCTTATTTTTGTAAGAAAAAATCCCATGGGCATTTCAGTAAACTTAGATAATGCAATATGTTGAGTTTCACTCGAACTTCTTATTTCCAGTGAAGCATCTAATGCTAGCAGTGGTGAATATAAACTCATTTTATGTGGTGCATTACAAATATTGCCACCAATTGTGGCTATGTTTCCCACGTTATGAGAGGCTATCGATGCTGCTGCCTCAAATAAAAAAGGTGGTATTCTATTTTTTCCTACTTCAAGAATTTGATTTATGGTTACTGATGATCCAAACTCTATATATCGTTCTGTTTTTGTTATTTCTTTTAATTCATCGATATTTGCAACAAAGATAACTTGTTCAGGCAAAACAATCTTTGTTCCGTAAAGCTGTTTTTTGCATAATGTTGCCCCTGAGTAGACTTTTAAATCTTTAGTGTTTTTTAAATAGTATAACACTTCTTGTATTGTAGAGGCCGTATATACATGTATGTTATTTTCTGCCATATTCTAAGTGTCCTTCTCTTTCAAGTCGAATATCAAATGCTTTGAATATTGCTTCAATTAATGATTCAATACTTACACATAAACAAGAGAATGTTCTCATTCTTCGAATTATATCACTTCTGTTGGGGTTTTCGTTTTGGTTTATTATATCGTGAATTGCGAAAATTTTTCCTGCATTACAAAATCCACATAACTTTACATTTGCTTTATCTAAGCCTTGAATTATATCATCAAACTCTTCTGTAAGGGAAAAGTGTTCTAGCGTTACAATATTTTGATTAGTAAGGGAGCCAATAGGAACAAGGCAAGAGGGAACAGGTTTATTATTAATTAATACAGTGCATGAACCACACATACCCTTGGTGCAACCACACTTTACCGACGTAATGTTTTCATTTCTTAGTACTGAAAGTAATGTTTCATCTTTATCAGATTCAATGTTTACTATATTGTTATTTAGATTTAATATCATCTGTATTATTATCCTCCTCATTAGGTTCATCGGTTAATACAATAGTGTTTGCATCTAAAATATTTTGAAACAATTGATATATTCTTTCTTGTGCAACTGGATATGTATGCAGTGCTTCTTGTACTGTTTGAGATAATGCATTTGACAAGGCTGCCGGTAGCGCATTATATACAAGTTCTCTAATTTGTTTAGGCTCATCTGTGCTATCTAAGAATGTAATTGAAATTACTGGTTCTGAATATGCTTGATTCTTCATAATTTCTGAGAGTATTCTTTTTACACAACTTTGTATTGCGTAGCGAGCTTTTCTCTTATTCATAACATTACCGGCGGCAATTGAAATATAGATATTTCGTACTTCATATGAGTATATAGGTAATACAAGTTCAATTTCTGCAACAAGTGCTATCCATGAGGATTCATAAAAAGGTTTTCCAACAAAGGTTTCTGAGTTCCACATTTTTTTATTATTAAGATTAAAGGTACGTTTTACTGAAATAGGAAGAGGTTGGTGAAAACGTAATTTTTGTACCGCAGTACACGCTTTTCGTAATAATTGCGCTGTAATATACATATTATTGAGCATTGTTTCAGGTAGACTTGCTTCTTCATTTTGATAAAAAAGACTATCAATAATTATGTCTTCAACTGATACTGATAAAATGGAGCTAGCTATTTCTTTCCATATAGAGGCTATAGTATCAGATGCATTTAAAACTTTAATTATAACTTTACCATTAGTTTCAATAGTCACTTCAATGCTATGTATGATTGCGTGCGAAACAGCTCCTAAAAATCCATTTGGTTCAAATGCTGTTGCAAGGCCAATTCCTCTAACAGGAAAATATGTTTTACTTGAGTGTTTTGTATATGGATTTAGCTTATAGATTTCATACTTACGGTTGAAATCACTTCTTTGTAATACATTATTAAGGAGTAGATCATAGGCACTTGTATCAAATTGAAAAGGGTAGTATTTATTTGTTTTAAAAATATTTTGCATTCTAACTTCATGTGGTGAAGTATCTGTAAGTTTTGCTATTTCTCGTAAATGAGTTTCAATGGCATAAAAACAATGATAATCGAGCCATCTAATAACCGACGTAGCAGGTGGATTTTCGCTTGAAACTGCAGTAACTTCTATAGCTAATTTTTCTGCAGTATATGCTCCCATTGATGTTATTGCAAGCCTGTCAACTATTATTTGTGCGAATGGGTTATAGGCTCCTACATCTAAACGTATTTGAACATCGCAGCTAATTATTTTTCCTGTATTTGTTATTTGAGAATTATATGTTACATCAATTTTATTTCTAAAATCATCATAGGTGCTTTGCTCTACATACGATAAAGAAAGTAACACACTTGATTTTGTTAATATAGATGCAAGTGCACATTGAATTGCTAAGGTTGTATTTTTCCACGGGGCATTTTTTTCGGATAAAGGAAGCTTGGTTTTATGTATAATAATATTTTCAGAAGTAAAGCCTGTAATCTTTTCTAGGTTTTCACGTAAATTTTTGGGCCATTGGGTAGGGGCATAAATCGTAAGTTTTTTATTATTTGCATAACATAAAGCCCCATTTGATTCTGCTGTTTCGTCAAGATTAAGTGTTATGGATGATTGTGTGCTTATTGTTTGAAAAATTTCTTGTTTAGCGGCTCTTGGTCGTGTATATGAAAGGGCTCTTTTTGCAATAGTATTTTTGTCTGTGATTTGTTTGCTTTCTTTAGATTGAAAAACTTCTGTATATGTTATAGTAATATGCTGTAGTAAACTATGGAGCTTTGCGAGGCTTTTGCCAGTGAGAATTCCAATCGGCTCTCCTTTATACGATATCTTATCTTTTGCAAAAATCGGGAAGCTAGTTTCAAAAACGGTAATTGTATTTTCATTGGGTATATCATCTGAAGTAAACAATCTATACCCATCTGGAATGGCTTCAAGTGAAATAGATCGAATTGTACCTGAAGATATTGGACTTCTAATTAAAACTGCATGTAAGGTATTTTCATCAAATAAATCACTGTAGTACGAAGATGAGGAAACGAATGTTTTTGATAACTGTT
>CAYJJW010000181.1:0-2525 GCA_964370555.1 uncultured Treponemataceae bacterium
GTATAGTGATTAATATGGAACGAGTTATTTTACACATTGATATGAATAATTTTTACGCCTCGGTTGAATGTATGCTTAATCCAAGCCTTAGAGATAAATGTGTTGCCGTTTGTGGCTCGGTAGAAGATAGGAGTGGTATAGTTTTGGCTAAAAATTATGGTGCTAAAGATTTAGGGGTAAAAACAGGTGAGCCCATTTGGCAGGCAAAACAAAAATGTCCTCACTTAGTTGTTGTCCCTCCCCACTATGAGCAATATATAAAGTTTTCGCGTCTAGCAAAGGGTATTTATAGTCGCTATACCGATTTAATTGAAAGCTATGGCATGGATGAATGTTGGCTCGATGTTACAAAAAGTAGCATTTTTGGAAGCGGATTTGAAATTGCAGAAAAAATTAGAAAAACAATAACCTTTGAACTCGGCCTTACCGTTTCAATTGGGGTAAGTTTTAATAAAATTTTTGCAAAGCTTGGAAGTGATATGAAAAAGCCGGATGCTGTTACCTGTATTACAAGGGAATCTTTTAAAACACAAGTGTGGCCTTTACAGGCGGAAGAGCTTTTAGGTGTAGGAAGAGCCACAAAAAAAGTGTTGTCCACCTATGGTATTCATACAATAGGAGAACTCGCGATTGCCTCAAGTACGTTTTTAAAAAGTAAGTTGGGAAAAAATGGGCTTACACTAAAGACTTATGCAAACGGGGAAGACAATTCTCTTGTAGCACATGAAAGCTTTGTTGTTCCTGCAAAGAGTATCGGCCATGGTATTACCACCATGCAAGACTTAGAAACGAATGTAGATGTATGGAAAGTATTGTTAGAACTTGTGCAAGATGTCTCAAGAAAATTAAGGCTTTGTAATCAAAAGGCATCCGGTATTTCGGTTTCTATAAAAAATAATCAATTGTATACAAGGGGATGGCAATGCAAGCTTCCCTATCCGAGTATGAATGCATCAACCCTTGCAGAATATGCCTTTGAGCTTTTTTGCAAAAATTATTTGTGGGAGTATGATGTGAGGGCTGTTAGTATTTGTGCAAGAGATTTAGTAGATGAGAATATACCCATTCAGCATAGTTTATTTACCGATGTTACCGCTATAGCAAAAAGAGAAAAGCTAGAAAAAACTACGGCAGACATACGGGAGCGTTTTGGAAAACATGCAATACGCAATGCGGTACTCTTACAAGACATGAAAGTTGTAAAGGAAACCGAGTGTATGATTACTATGCCAACAGGAATGTTAAAACAGGAAGTGTGAGATGGAAGAGAGACGAAAGGTATATGTTGATGTTGTACTAAAAAATGATAAAAAAGGATTTATAAAACCTTTACAAATAACATGGGAAGACGGAAGTATTTTTGAAGTGGATTCTGTAAAACAAGTTTGCCGTGCTGCCTCTACTCGAGTTGGAGGGTGTGGAAACCGTTACACGGTAATAGTTGAAGGAAAGGAAACGTATTTATTTCATGAGGATAATAAATGGTTTGTTGAGGGGAAATAAAAAAGACTGCTCTTTTTATGAACAGTCTCTTCTATATCTTTAGATTAAAGCATGTAAAGCATCATATAGTTCGGCCTGATCCTTTGGATCTTGGCAATACGTTACTGCAATTACTTTCATGTTTGGTGCAATCATATCTTTAAAATATGGTAAAACCTCTTCTTTTGTTCCAACACATCTTGTATTTACAATGATATTAGAATCTTCAAAAATCGCCTTAAAGTCTGATGGCTTATTAGGTGAAGGATCAGTTTGCGGTGAAAAAGCTCCATCAACTATTTTTAATGTTTTAAAATCTTTTACCATCTTTGCATGCATATCCCATGTTCCACATGAATGAAAAGCAAGACCATCAAAATTGCTTCCAATTTTTTCATCAAACTCTTGAAATACTTCCCTGTATGAATCAGGAGAAACCATTATTGCATTATCTGCAGACATCCCCATTGATTCAAATCCACGTGAAGATGCAAATCCATGCCCTGGCTTTGCAAGTGATGAACCTATCATTTCTTTTTGTATTTTTAAAAAGTCAATTAATAAATCTGTAACAACTCCCGTTAACTTTTTAACATCTTCAGGGCTTTCAAAAAGATCTATAAATAAATCATTTATTGGCACTAAATACGAAAGCATATTCACTGGTGACTGTACGTCACAATATGACATTGGAATTTTTCCCTTTGTTTGCGTTAAAAAGTAGTCAACAGTATTGAGTATTTCTTTTCCTATTGGGCTATCTTTTATGGCAACAAAATCTGAATTCAAAGCTTCTTCTACAGAACTAAACTTTGGGTGCACTGCAGGAGATTGGTTTTCTTTCCATATGTATTCACTACCAAAGCTTGATGCTATGTAGCCAATGCCATACCAGGGCTCTAAAAAATTTGCAATATCTGCTTTATACTCCATGCTCTTTTTTAAAGCACCTAGCTGTAGCTCTAAGCTTTCTTTATAGTTTCGTGACTTGTCAAAAAACACTCCGTCTGCCCTAACTCGCCTGAATACTTGTAAACCTGATG
>CAYJJW010000181.1:2593-3791 GCA_964370555.1 uncultured Treponemataceae bacterium
ACCTCAAAACTTGTATTCTTGTATACTACAAATAAAAATATGTTTCAATGTTGTTAAAACTAATATCTTTTACTATTTTTCCTAATACATCAAAATCTTTAGGGAATTCTGAGTTTTCAACCATTTTACCAAACTCATTACATAAAATTCGTCTAAAGTATTCATGTCGAGTGTATGATGTAAAACTTCTACTGTCAGTAAGCATACCAACAAATTTTGCAATCATACCCAAATTTGCAAATGCTTTAATTTGTTCAACCATTCCATCTCGTTGATCGTTAAACCACCATGCAGTTCCAAATTGTACTCTTGTAGGGAATGCACCTGTTGCAAAATTCCCCATCATAGTAGCCAATACATAATTATCCTTTGGATTTAGTGTATAAAGTATTGTCTTTGGAAGTCCTTCATTGTTACATGAATCTAAAAACTTTGAAAGAGTATAAGCAATAGATTTATCATCGATAGCATCAAAGCCTGAGTTTCCCCCAAGTTTTTCAAACATTTTTGTGTTATTATTTCTTGTTGCTCCAATATGTAACTGCATAGACCAATTACGCTTGTAATAACCAGATGCAAGAAACTTTAACATGTGAAACTTGTATTTTGCTTCACTATCACTGTCTACCTTTTCACCCTTTAGAGCTTTATCAAAAATAGTAGCAACTTCATCATCTGTAGTTTCTTTAAATGGAATATCAGAAAGTGAATGATCAGAAAGTTTACACCCTGCAGAAGCAAAAAAATCCATGCGATTTTCTAATGCGTTTTTTAAATGAGAAAGTGTAGTAATTTCAAACCCTACTACATCACTCATTTTTTTTATATAAGGCAAAAATGAATCAAATGTTACTTCCAGTGCATTATCTGGTCTAAATGTTGGCATAACATCTACAGAGTATTTTTCATCTTTTAGTGCAATATGGCTACTTAAAGAATCAATAGGATCATCAGTTGAGCAAAGCCGCTTTACATTACTCATTTCAATGAGTTTTCGAGTTGTTAAACCTTCTCTAAGCTTTTTGTTTGCTCTCTCATAAATATCTTTTGCATTTTTAGATGTTAAAGCATCCTCAATGTCAAAATATTGTTTTAACTCTAAGTGCGTCCAGTGATATATTGGGTTTCCAATTGCATACTCAACAACTTCGGCATACTTTTGAAATTTTTCTAAATCGCTTTTATTGCCAGTAATATA
>CAYJJW010000182.1:0-3775 GCA_964370555.1 uncultured Treponemataceae bacterium
CAGCTTAAACTGTCCAAAAAATGGGGTGCAGTTCAGGGACGAATCGCAACGTCCCAGCGGTTTTTTGCTACTTTTTGCGCGCCCAAAAAGTAGAATAGAAAAAAAATTTATACATTTTCAAGCAGAAAACAATTTTTGAGAAAAATCTTACAGTATGTATAAATAAAATTATTACATAATTCGAAAAACGCAAGTTTTTCAGAGCAAAATAGATTCTTCAAAAGTCCAGACATCCTATAGAAATCAAAATGACTATAGCCATGAAACGGCACGTTTCACAAAACTAACAACTTTGTACTTCTCCCTCAAACAAGCAATAACCGCTTTTACCATTCTTTTTTACTTCGTATAAAGCACTATCAGCAGCTTTGTATAATTCTGTGCATGTTGTGCCATGATTAGGATATAAAGAGATTCCAACACTAAAAGTAATTTCAACTTTTTGCCCGTCTTGCTCATAGGTTTTTCGCAAGTCACTACAAAGACTATGTGCTTTTTGTAATAAAAGCGAAACTTGCCCATAATTTAAGAGGAGTACAAAAAATTCATCTCCGCCTACTCTACCAACAATATCTGTTTGCCTAAAAAGCCTTTTTATTTTTTGAGAAAGTTCTTTTAACGCTTCATCTCCTACAGCATGACCAAAGGTATCATTTAATATTTTAAAGTTATCAAAGTCAACTATAAATAATGCATTTACTTCTTCAGGGGATTCTTTTATTCGAGTTTTTATAAGCCTCTCAGTCGTAACCTTATTATATAAACCGGTTAATAAATCAAGTTCTGCAGTTTTCTTTAATTCTTCAGTTTCCTCAACTATTGCTTGAATATTTTCAAGAAATCCCAATGCTTTTAATATAGTCCCTTTTTTATTACGAATAAAAACAACCGATATTTTACACCAAATATATTCACCATCCATTTTTTTTATGCGAACGCTCACATCTTGAACAGTGCCTCTGTTTTGAACTACCTTAAGTGCTTCGGTAAACTGAGGAATATCATCCGGATGTATAAAGTCCATTTTTTTTGTATCCCATAACTTTCCTTTTAAGGTAAATCCTTCTCCAAGCATGGTCTTATAATCTGAATGTGGAATAACGGTTTTATTTCTATAATCCCACTCAATTATTATTTTATTGGTCTGTTGGGATAATGTTTCAAGACAGTCTTGAAGAGTTTTATTGTTATTGAGCATTTTTCTCATGTACATAACAATAACAAAGGCAAATGAAGCTAAAAAGAGCGTATTCTTTATAACCATTAAATACGATATATCCCGATACAAAATTGAATCTGCCTCTGCAATTTCTGCGGTAATAATAGTTGAAAGCATCCAATCATTTATTCCAATGGGCTCATAATACATGTAGCGTTTTTCTACTTTCATTGAATAGCTAATCATACCGGTTTGTTTATTTTGAAAATCTGTATACAAATCATCAGAAGAAAAATCTCCATGTATATCAATAAGCTCACCAACCGAAAAAAATGGAATTTGACTATTAAGGGTAAAACTGTTTTCCGTTGTAGAAACATACGATCCGTTTCCGTCAATTATGTGAAAGTAGCGCCCAAAATCAGTAAAGTTATTCTCAAATAGTTTGTTTAAATGATCTGCCGATAAGTTTCCAATTAAATAGTAGCCTTTGCCATTATCAGGTAGGGGAACTCCAATGCTTATTATATTTTCTTTTATAAACTCATCATAATAAATATCAGTAATAACAACTTCAGAAGAATCTTTGCCTCTAAAAAGTGCAATATCGGTAAAAAGACTTTCTTGTCCATCAGAAGAATAGGAATATCCATCATCGCCTATAAGCTCAACACTAATAAAATTCCCCGTAATCTTTAAATCATTTAAAACTATTTTGAGTTCATCTACGGTATCTATATCGTATGCTGTTCCCAACCTATTTGCCATTAAGCTAATAGGCTTTAAATATTCATCAAAAATTAACCTAATGGTCGATATATTATTTTGGGAGTCTATTGCAAGCTCATTTTTTACCGCTTGCAGTTCAACGTCTGAAAGTTTTTTTAAAAAATCTGCATTTGAAAAAATAACAAATGCAACAATAATACTTACACTAACAATCCCGATAAAAGTGTGTCCTTTCATAATCCTCTCCTTAAAAAAGTCAATTTTCAAAGAGAATATAACACATAAATCATTTTAAATCAACACTTGTTTGTTTTTGAACAAATATAAAAATGTGCTAAATGATGTGAATTTTGACAACAATCTGTGGCAGTCAACCTATGTGTTGACTGCCACTATACCCAATACACCTTGAAACAAGTTTCCACTTATGATACTATCTATGTATTATGAATAAAGCACTAGAAAACTTAAAAAACAGAGGCTTTTTTCAACAGTGTACCGATGTTGAAGCCTTGTCAGATTTAATGGATAAAGGTCCTGTTACATTTTATGTTGGAACAGATCCAACAGCAGGTAGTTTGCATATTGGCCACTTAGTTCCGCAATTTGCCCTTCGCCATCTTAGAGACGCAGGCCACGTGGGTATTGCACTCATTGGCGGTGGAACAGGACGCATTGGAGACCCATCAGGTAAAACCGAAATGCGAAAAATGCTCACCTACGATGACCTTGATGCAAATGTTGATAAAATTATTGCACAACTCGATAACTTTGTAGGATTCGATGGAAAAACTGCTTTTACAGACAACAACAAACACTGGCTTGCAGACCTTAACTATATTGACTTCTTAAGAGACATTGGCTCATGCTTTTCTGTAAACAGAATGCTCACCTTTGAAGCATACAAAAAGCGAATGGAAACAGGTCTTTCATTTTTAGAATTTAACTATCAGCTTTTACAAAGCTACGACTTTTTAATGCTTAACGAACGTCATAACTGTACGCTCCAAATTGGCGGAGACGACCAATGGGGAAACATTGTTGCAGGTGTTGACTTAATTAGACGAAAAACAGGTAAAGAAGTATACGGCCTCACCTTCCCTCTTGTTACCAGAAGTGATGGTAAAAAAATGGGAAAAAGCGAAAAAGGAGCCCTATTCTTAGATAAAGAAATGACTCCCGTTTTTGAATTTTTCCAATACTGGCGAAATGTAACAGATGCAGACGTAGAAAAGTTCATGCTTCTTTTCACATTCTTACCAATCGAAGAAATAAAAGAAATTTGTGCTGGTGACATAAATGCAGCAAAAGAAAAGCTTGCCTATGAAGTAACAAAAGAGATTCATGGCAAAGAAGAGGCAGACACAGCATTAGCAGGTGCTAAAGCAGCATTCGGTGCAGGTGGAGATAAATCATCTATGCCAACTGCCGAAGTTGAAAAAGCAAAAATTGAAGCGGGTATCGGGATAATCGATTTATTTGCAGAAGCCAAACTTGGTGGCTCAAAAAGTGATATTAGGCGCTTAGTAGAACAAGGCGGAGCCTTTGTAAATGATATTGCCATTAAAGACGTAAAAGCTATTATTAACGCATCAAACCTTGATGATGATGGTGAGTTTATTTTACGTGCTGGTAAAAAGAAGTTTGCCCGCGTTGTACTGGTGTAAGTCTATTTAACTGTCGGAGGCGATGACCACATCGCCTCTATTTTTTTATCCGTAAGAATTACGCAGATTTTTATTTTTCATAATCTAACACTCTTGGGGCTGCCACTACATAAACATTTTTTTATTTCTTTCTAGAAGACGGATGTTTATTTAATATGTATGTTTAAAAAAAAGCGTGCCGGAAAAAGATGGGTTTTAGGGAAGAAAAAACCGTGCTTCG
>CAYJJW010000183.1:0-3738 GCA_964370555.1 uncultured Treponemataceae bacterium
ACGTAATTGCAGGCGAATTTAAGAAAATCCCAGTAATTCTTTGGATAATTGGTGTACTTTCAGTTGTATTCCTTGTGATATAAGTTGCACGTTTGAAGGTGGTAGTTTTTGACTATCACCTTTTTTTATATCCGCAGATTACGCAGATTAATATGATTTTTATTGTAAGAGGCACAAAGACTTTTTGTTTAAGTATTATACTATTTTGTTGTAAAAAAATAATCTGCGTAATCCCATTAATTCTTGCGGATAAACCAATTGTGACAGTCCTTTCTATTGTAAACTATGCTATAATCTGTTATACTCTTTCTTACTCATGAAAACTCAACTTAACAATATAACTGAAACTATACTCAAAAATAATATTACACTTTTAACAGAATCTATTGCTACTGTAAAAACAGTAGCAATAGGATTTTGGTTTTTGTGTGGTTCGCGCTATGAAATTAAGGGTGAAAAGGGTATTAGTCATTTTGTTGAACATATGCTTTTTAAGGGAACTAAAACACGCACAGCCTTTGATATTGCCGCAGGTTTCGATAAAATTGGTGGTTACGTTAATGCTTTTACTGAAAGAGAGCAGGTCTGTCTTCATTGCGTGGTTCCTGCAATGCATGCAAAAACAGCACTGCAAATTCTTTGCGATATGGTTGAAAACTCAATTTTTAAAGAAGAAGAAATTGAGCGAGAAAGAAAAGTAATTATTAGTGAAATAATATCATCTCTTGATGATCCTGAAGAAACAGCACTCGATGCTTCAGTTCAAGCTATATGGCCTAAAAACGCAATTTCAAGTTCAATTATCGCAACAAAAAAAGACATAAAAAGATTAACACAGTCTTCACTTATTGATTGGTATAGAAAATATTTTATTGAAGGCCCTTTAACGGTTACCGTTTCTGGGAATATAGAAAAATCTATGCTCAATGAGTGTTTAAATACTTTATCAAATCATCAAGTATGGAAAGAACATCAATCAAATTTTGTTTTACCAAAATGGAATAGGGGAGTACATTTTATAGAAGCTGACTTTCAGCAAGAGCAAATTTTTGCGCTATATCCAATTTTAGTCCCATTATCAGTCATAGATTATAATGCACTTGCAATACTTAATGCCCTTATTGGAGACACCATGAGTTCAAGGCTTTTTCAGTCCTTAAGAGAACGGAGTGGTGCTTGTTATAGTGTATATAGTTTTGTATCTTTGTATAGTGACTGTGCGTATTGGTGTGCATATGCAAGTGCTTCTAAGAAGAATGTAGCATCTGTTGTGAAAAAAGTGCGAAATGAACTTGCATTAATTATTCAAGATGGCTTTACAGATGAGGAAATACTAGCGGCTAAAGAGCATATAGTTGGTGAAGAAATTATTGCAAGTGAAGATATGGAACAACGCATGAAGCAATTGGCAAAAAATTATTATTTAGGCTTTGAACAATGCTCTGTAGAGCAAACTATTGAAAATATCAGAGCGGTTACAAAGAAAGATATTGAAAGAGTATTAAACAGTCTTTTGAATAAAGAAAATGAAGCATTACTGGTATATGGGCCAAAAGTGAGTATTAAAGTAATACATTGTTTGTGAAATGTATTAATAAAACCATCTTTTGTATTGACACATGGCGTATTTTGTAATATATTGTAAATATACATGTTTTATTGGAGGTTTTAATGTCTCAAGCAATTTTAAGTGTTCGAATGGATGAAAAAATAAAAGCACAATTTGATGCCTTTTGTGATAAAGTTGGGATGAATGCTTCTGTCGCAATCAATATGTTTGCGCGTGCTGTAATTCGAGAGCAAAAAATACCTTTTGAAATTTCTGCATCATCAGATCCTTTTTACAGCATTGAAAATCAAGAGCGTTTAATGTTAGCAGCAGACCGTATGGAAAAGTATGGTGGCAAAGTTCATGACATGCTGGACTAAACAGTGATTAAATATTGGGATGATGTTGCGTGGGATGACTATATACACTGGCAAACTCAAGATAAAAAAACGCTCAAACGAATTAATCAATTACTTAAAGATATAGACAGAAATGGATATACAGGTATTGGAAAACCTGAGCCCTTGCGTGGAAATCTATCGGGCTACTGGAGTAGAAGAATAGATGACTGTAACCGTATTGTGTATCGAATAAAAGATAACACAATACAAATTATTCAGTGTGGTTCGTATTACAGAGATAAGTAATTATTCCACTTTCTTTTTCTTAGGTTTTGGTATCTTTGTAATGGGCTCTAAAATGTTAACAATCTCTTTTGCAAAATCGCCATCTTCAATGTCTAAAATATAGTGTTCTTTTGCACCTTTGTACGGAAATCCTGTATCCGCAGTACTCATTTTATCTTTTACAGCATCGAGCATTTTTACAAAAACTGTATCATCGCATACCAATAAAACAGGCTTGTCATTTACATACACCATGTACTCGCCAAACATTTTTTTATAGCGAATAATGCCTGTACCGTGAATTTGATCTACAACATACTCAATAAAATCTACACTCGATGCCATTTTTTTTCCTTATGTTACAGAGGTTCCAGGTTCTACATCTGCTTCAGGTTTTAATAGTACGCATGTTTTTCCGTCTTCTGTTTCAACGCATAAAAGCATACCTTGAGACTCAATGCCGCGCATTTTTCTGGGCTTTAAGTTTACAAGTACAATAATGCGTTTTCCTACTAATTCTTCTGCTGTATAGTAGTCTACAAGGCTTGAAACAATTTGGCGTGGGTTTTCTTCGCCAGTGTTTACCATAATTTTATACAGTTTTTCTGCATTTTCAACTTTTTCGCAACTAAGAACAGTGCCTGCTCTCATGTCAAGTTTTGCAAAGTCATCGTATTCAATAAAATCTTTCATATTTTCTCCTAGTATTTTTATTGTACTGTATTTTATAAAAAAAACCAATAGTTATTTTCTTTGAAAATTCTTGACTTAGGATGCGGAATACGCTAAAATTGCTTTGGTAGGCTATAAGGAGTATTAAAATGAGGATAGCATTTATTGGTTGCATGGTAATGTATAGAGAAGTGAGCCAGATTGTAGCAACGCTGGAAAATCATGTACATCCTTTTTGGATTGAGCAAGGCTTACATGATACTCCGGAAATGTTAAAACGAAAACTTCAACGAACAATAGATGAAATAGAAGTCATTCATGAGCATGAAAATACAAAAACATGTGCAATTCAACGCGGGTATGATGCAATTGTTTTAGGATATGGTCTTTGCTCAAATAGTATTTTAGGCTTATCAAGTAAAATTCTTCCCTTGGTAGTTCCTCGCTGTGATGATTGTATAGCTATTTTTTTGGGGTCATATAAGCGTTATCTTGATCTTTTTAATACACGTAAAGGAATTTATTGGTATAGTAGGGGATGGATGCAAGAAAATCATTGCCCATCAAAAGAATATTTTCAAAAATTAAAATATTACTATATTGAAGAATACGATGAGGACACAGCAGACTATTTAATTGAACAGGAAACAGGTTTTATAAAAGATTATGAAAACTTGTACTTTATAAAATCTGACATACTTTCGGATGAAAAAGAATTGGAAACATCAAAAAAAATTGCAAAAGACTTTGGTTGGCAGCATAGTATTGTTAAAGGAGATAGTTCACTTATTATGTCTATGCTTACTGGCAATTGGGATGATAGATTTTTAGTCTGCGAGCCGGGACAGGTTATCGAAAGTGATTTTTCAGACAAAAAAATAAAAGCTGAAA
>CAYJJW010000184.1:0-3737 GCA_964370555.1 uncultured Treponemataceae bacterium
ATACCAAAAATTCTTGAATCAGTTGCTATAATGCGATTATCTCCAAGTAAAAAATATTCACCCCGTTTAAGCGAAATTTCTTGTGTTTTTCCTTGAGTACCAACAGACATGTTCCAATCTTGAGGATAATTATATGAAATAACATCATAATCCTTATTTGAAAGTTCAAATTCGGTTAAAAAATGAGAAGCGCCACCTTGTCGAATATAGGCTATATAATTATCTATGTACAATGTGTCACCAGGCATACCAACAATTCTAAAAATTTCTGTATCACCCCATCTACTCGATTCAAAAGGTCTATATTGTTGAAACGTTATAATACCAAAAATAAAATCTACTACATGTTGAAAACCTGTTTTTTCATTAATGGTGCCGTTATCAACTGTAACAAGACTTCCCCTTTCAAGTGCTGAAGTACTTGAAAAAATAGTAGAACCATCTTCTAAAGGTAATAAAAAAACAAAATTATTTTTTGAAAGCTCCGGTTGCATTGAAGATGACGAAACTCGTAAAGGGCGGATAATATAAAGTAAAAGCAATTGTAATACAATAAGTACTGAAACAAAAGTAAAAAACGCTATTAAAAAATTTTGTTTTTTCTTTTGTTTTTGTGCATATGAAAAAAGGTATGATTCTGCTGCCATGTTAATAGAATAGCATATATGTGTATTATTTTCAAGTAGCAATTAATTCTTACTTACATACTTTGCATTTGTAATATCATCAATAATAAGTTCTTCATCTTTTAGAACATTCTTTTTCCATTCTGATAATTGTTTTTCCTTTAGCTTTGAAATAACCTTTCTGTTTTTCATAGCTTCTGCAAAAATCTTTCTCTTTTCAGCAATAAGAAGCTCTGTTTGGACGAGTTCTTCTAACACTTCTTCTTTTCTAATATCAAGACGGTTAACATAGTTTTCAATTGCTAAAAACTCATTGGCGTTAAATACATTTCCAGATGAAGCTCTGCTGGAAACTCTGTTTTGTGCTATTTGTTGCAATTCCATCTGTAACTTATTTGAAATACTAATGACACGTCCTAATTCCTCTTTCGCTTGATTTTCATCAAATTCGCGTAAGTTTAAGACTTTTTGTAAGGCAAAATTAAATTTCTTCATTATACAGTAAAGTTATCTAGCGTTGAATTTTGAAGCTCCTTGCTATCAGAAAAAGTATCTTCTTGAATAGATATATCTTGAGCTGTTGAGGTATACACAATGTCTTCTTTTTCCCACTCTTCTTGTGGAATTGAAACATTGGTTAAAATAGAAAGAGCTTTCATGGTTTCTTCTATTGTGGTGTGTTCAAACTCATCTTGTACTAAAAAATTATTTATTAATGGATTTGCATCAATTGCAGCGTCTATAATAGCATTTGTTCCCTTTTGATACGCACCAACAGTAATCATATCCTCAGAGTCAGCATAGGCTGCCATTAACTTTCTAATAATAGCAACGGCTTCTTTAGTTTTTACTCCGGTTACACGATTAGCCAAACGGCTTATACTTGCTAATACATCTATTGCAGGAAAATGATAGGATTGGGCTAAAGAGCGACTTAATACTATATGACCATCCAAAATACCTCTAACTGTATCTGAAATGGGTTCATCCATATCATCACCATCTACCAAAACTGTATAAAAACCTGTTATTGATCCCTTTGTTGAAGTACCACTTCTTTCTAAAAGCTTTGGTAAAGTTTCAAAAACACTCGGTGTATAACCTCTTTGTGCTGGTGGCTCACCAATAGAAAGTCCTATTTCCCTTTGAGCTCTAGCAAAACGTGTTACAGAGTCAAACATAAGCATTACGTCTTTGCCTTGATCCCTAAAATATTCAGCCACGGCAGTTGCGGTATAAGCACCTCGTAATCGTGATAAAGGAGACTGATCAGAGGTTGCAGCAATAACAACAGATCGCTTTAAGCCTTCTTCACCTAAGTCTCTTTGAATAAAATCTATTACTTCCCTTCCACGTTCACCAATGAGCGCGATGACATTTATATCTGCATTTGTGTTTCTCGCAATCATTCCAAGCAAGGTAGACTTTCCAACACCGGAACCTGCAAATACCCCCATACGTTGACCACGTCCAACTGCTAAAAATGCATCAATTGCTCTTACCCCTGTTACAATTCTCTCTTCTATCGGTTTTCTATCTAATGGATCAGGGGGAGGAGCTACAACGGGATAGTACACGTCTGTAATTATGTCAGGTTTTTTATCATAGGATTTTCCGGTTGCGTCGAGCACACGCCCCAATAATTCAGGACCCACACCAACTTGTAAAACACTGCCGGTAGAAATAACAGCACTACCAATTTCAATTCCGGTAGTTTCACCATAAGCCATTAATTGAACAATTTTATCGTTTAGCCCAACAACTTCGGCTAAAATAGTAGAAGCATTGGATGGAATATGAATAGAACAAAGTTCACCAATAATTGACTGAGGTCCGTTACTTTCAATAAGCATACCTTTTACACTTATAACAGAGCCTGTAAAATGAATAGTTTCAGTTTTTTCTACCCTTGAAAGGTATTTACCAAAGATATCGCTCATAATTATTCGCCAGAAATTGTTGCCGTTTTTGTAACATTTTTTATAGGAGTAATTTCAAGAATTTTCTGTTCAAGTTCATTAAGCTGCGTTGAAATTCTAGCATCTATTGCGCCAAAGTCTGTTTCAACAATACAGCCACCCTTTTCTACCGAAGAATCTTCTGCTACAGTAATGTTTTTAACACTTTCTACAGAATCCATAAAATCTTTAATATGTTCGGTTGTAAGTTTTACATCAGCTAAATTTACGCGAATTACAACATCCCCACGTCCTTTAACTTTTCGTAAAGCTTGAATAACATTAGACATAACTACATTTCGTTGACTTTCAGAAATTACTTTTACAACCTTTCTTGAAATAAGCAATACAAGCTCAACAATTTGTTGTTCAGTTTCATCTAAAATAACTTTTCGCTTATCCATAGTTTTTTCAAGTACTATGTGTAATCTGTCTATTAATCTTTGAACTTCTTGTTTTCCGGTTTGATACCCATCTTCATGGCCTGCTTCAAAACCATCACGTTTAGCATCGCTTACATTTTTAGCATGTCTTTGTTCTGCTTCTCTAATTATTTCTTGAGCTTTTGCTTCTGCCTGTCGAATAATTGCTTCAGCTTCATCTTCTGCTTCTTTTTTTAATACGGCAACTTGATCGGTTTTTCGCTTTACTTCAGCAAAGGCTGCTTCTTCTGCATTTTGAACTATTATCTTTGCTTCATTCTCAGCATCTTCAACCATTTTTTGCTTTTCTTCTTCCCACTGTTGCTTAAACATTTCTGCTTCACGTCGCAAATCATCTGCAGTAGGACCGATGAACTCAGGTACTTCTTCCATTATCTCTTCGATAACATCAGGCATATAATTATGCGTTAAAGGAAGCAATACACTATCTGATATTTTTTTAATTTCTGTTGGACGAAAAACTGCTTTTGCCATAGCCTATCCTTATACGACCAATTCATCTTCACCGGATCGAGCAATAACAATTTCACCCGAATCTTCAAGACGTCTGATCGTCGATACAATTTTTTGTTGAGATTCTTCAACATCTTTAATACGTACAGGCCCCATAAACTCCATATCTTCTTTTAGCATACTTGCAGCACGCTTTGACATGTTACGGAAAATTTTATCCTGTACTTCAGTATCGACAGATTTAAGCGCTTTCGCAA
>CAYJJW010000185.1:0-3686 GCA_964370555.1 uncultured Treponemataceae bacterium
ATGTTGTGTATACAGCCGACGGTATTGAAATACAACGAGTTCCACTCCTTGCCGACAGAAACATCGAAAAAACCTGGGGATTACAAAATGCGGTAGATTACATGATAGAAATTGCTTTAAACAAATAAGAGGAAATAATATTAGTGGGAAATACACTTATTTGTAAAAAGCAAGAATCCTATAAATCTGCGCCATCTGCGGATAGCTACTATGTATTGTCTAAATGAAATCGCCCGATGCTTCTTGTTTAATAAAAAACATATCTTTAAATGGATGAATATCTAAGGCATTAGGGTACCATCCACCAAGCACGGAGGTATCAACAACATTAAAAGAAACAGGATGCGATAATGGTAAAATAATTCCTGCATCAAGTAAAAACTGTTCTGCCTCTGCAAGTTTTTCGTAGCGTTCTTCTTGGTCTTCAATAGTTGTAGCTTCTTCCAACAAAGCATCAAACTCATCATCTGTCCATGCAGTTTCTCTTAATGAAGATCCATTTCTAAATAGTTCTAAAAATGCTAAAGGATCTGCAAAATCACCAATCCACGTATACGTGAACAAATCGGCTTCCCAACCATTAAAGCTTCCTAAATATCGTTCACTAGGGGTTGTTTCGATGGTTAATGCAATACCAACTTCTGCCAATCCATCAACCATGATTTGAGCCTGTTCGCGAGTATACTCAGAATCAGGAATTGCAAACACAAGTACTAAACCGGTAGAAAGTGCATTGCCATCTTCATCATAAAGCACTTCATACCCTTCTTCTTTTAATAGTTCTTTTGCATATTCAATATCTCTTTCTTGTATACCGACAATTTCAGGGTATGTACCGATAGGTAAAATTAATGTTTCTGCAGGAACAAAGCTATTACGTAGCAAATCCCACGGGATTGCAGAAATTACCGCATTTCGAAGGTTAGAATTTGTCCAAGGATCATTTTGAGCCTTAAAAAATACAAATTCTGTTCCAAACTGAGGAGCTATAAATAAGGTTTCTGTGTCATACACTGCATCAAGCATTACACCACCAGAAGCCCATTGCACTTCTCCTATATTAAACCGATAGGCATTTTCGTCTAAGTCATCATCGCTAATAATTTTTATTGACGGAATTGCTACATTTTTTTCGTCATAGTATTCTATATTTTTTTCAAAAATAATAACATTCTTAGATCTTTCCTTTAGAACATATGCACCTGAATATACGTTGAGTTCTTTTGGAACAACCGAAAAAGCATGATGCGTTAATATTTTTGCAAAATATTCTGTTGGAGTATTTAACCGAACAATTAAAGTGTTTCTGTTTTTTGCTTCTATTCCAACATCATCAGCACTAGTTTTGCCATGTCGATAATCAGCAGCGCCTTCAATACAATCCAGTAATGAAGCAAACGGAGCATCTAAATTGGGGTCCAATAATGCAATCCAAGAATCTTTTATATCATACGATGTAATCCTTTCCCCATTAGAAAATTTTGCTTCTGGGCGAATTGAAAACGTCCAAGTTTTTTTATTTCTTGAAACAGTAAAATCATCTGCAATGGCTGCTACGGGCTCTAAAGAAAGTGGATCATATACAAAGAGCCCTTCATATAAGGCATTTAAAAGCTGCCCTTCCGAACTGTAATTTGCTGTGTGTGGATTTAAGTCATAATCATGAACAGAGTCAATAACAACCAGTTCTTTTTGTATGTCAGGATCAAAACCTTGTTGTGCGCTTAAGCTAAAAAGCAAACTAAGAGAAAGTAGAATAGCTATAGTTTTTTTATTCATTTGAAATTCCTAATTTTTTCATTTGTTGTTCAGTTGTAACAGTAGACACATATTCTGCCTTATGTTTATTTGCCTTTAATATTGTATTTTTAATTACATCTAAATCAATTTTCAAACCTTTCACCTTAGCTCTATTCGGTGGAGAAACCTCTGCTTTAAAATAATTATCAAAACCTACAAATATCCCATATAGTGATTGGCAATCACTAATTCGTTTTTGAACATATTCCAACAAACCTTCTTCACTTTCATTTTCCAACTTTGTTAAAACGGGAGAGCCTTTTACCCCTAAAGATTGAAATGCTCGAGAGCGTTGACTTATTCCATCCATAAATTTATTATAATCAATCGTTTCAAGCTTTTCTATTTGTGATTGCATTTCAGCACTTCTAATCTTATACTCTACACTTTTGTCTTTTAGTCCAAATGCAGAGCGAAGAGAAGCTATAACTTTTGCAAACCCGGTTTTCTTTTCGCCTTGTAAAAGTTCATGATTTTCTTTTATCTTTTGTTGAATTACATCAAGCGTGGGTGCAAAAGCTTGTAGTATTTTGACAACTTCAAAAATCATTGCACGCGTATTTACCTCTTTTTGCTTTACTTCTTTTTTTCCGCTTGTAATTTGAAATGCAGCTAACACTTCTTTTTGCAAAGCATCTTTAGAAGGGCTAAAATCTTCTTGGATAATTTCATTTATCAAATCGGGATAAAAACGTTTTTTACCCATAAGAGATGGGAACACTTTTTTTATTTCTTGCACACCATTTTCTGTATTTATAGTATTGTATGTAGAAGAAAAACTAGGATTATCTAAAACATTTTGCCTAACATCAACTTTATATAATTGTCTGTGCAGTGCTGCTAAGCGTTTAAGCTCTGCATTTATATCATCTATTGACTTTGCTGCAACTGAAAGCAAATTCGCTAATAAACTTGTTGTTAAGGTATCTGTTCCATTTTTTATAGAATTAACAATTGTACTAAAATATCGGCTATTACTTTGAGAATTAGGTCTTGCAATATTAGACCATTCTATAAATGAATTAAACGCAAATAATTTTTTTATTCTCTCAGGCTGCAAAGCTTCCACGGTAAACTGCATATAATTACATAAAAAGTCAAGAGACGATTCATAGTCTGACAAACGAATACCTAATACACTTGGTCCTTCAGAATCAGGAAACTCATCGGTAGAAGGAATCATAATATCAGCGACTCGTTTATCTTTTTTATAAGGATCCGCAACTAAAAGCTTCTTTTTTTCAAAAATACCGGTCATATTTTCTATTGCGGTGTGAAAAATTCTATAATCTTCCAACATTTTTGGCAGAGCTGCGGTATTATACCACACAACTTTTTTTTCTGCCGCATCGTAGAGGACATTCTTAAATTCATTTTCTACATTCATTCTTCTTTATCGGCATATTTTTGGTTTTTCAAAAGAAAAAGGTGTACTATATTATTCAATTATAAAGGAAAAGCCTTTGACCATAGTTAATTTTTATGGTATAATATAAATGTATGAGCACAAATGAAATGAAGTTTAAAGTAAACCAACAAATTGTTTACCCAAGCCAAGGCACCGGAAAAATTGTCGAAATTAAAGAAAAATTATTTAATGGGGTACAAACAATGTACTACGTAATATATCTTGAAGTTTCTGATATGACAATTATGGTTCCGATTGATAAATGTGAAGAACTGGGCATTAGAGCCATTGTTTCTGCTGCCGAAGTATATAAAGCACTGGATATTATTGGTGAAAGTTTTGAACCAATTACTTCTGACTGGAAATTGCGCTATCAATTAAACATGGATCTTTTAAAAAAAGGTTCCGTTCAAGATATTGCAATGATTGTGCGTTCTTTATATCATCGAAGCAAAGTAAAAGAACTTCCAATTTTAGA
>CAYJJW010000186.1:0-3671 GCA_964370555.1 uncultured Treponemataceae bacterium
GTATTTCAACATACAGGCGAAATTCGCCAAAAAGATATTTACATGGGAGATGTTCCCTTAATGACAAATCGTGGTACCTTTATTATTAATGGTGCTGAACGCGTTGTTGTTTCTCAAATTCACCGTTCTCCTGGTGTTGTTTTTAATAATGAAAAAGGTGTGTTTTCAAGTAAAATTATTCCTTACCGCGGAAGTTGGTTAGAATTTGAAATCGACCAAAAGAAAGAATTAATTTATGCAAAAATTGACCGAAAAAAGCGCATTTTAGGAACTATTTTTCTAAGAGCTCTTGGTATTTCTACTCGTGAAGATATTATAAAAGCATTTTATACAACTGAAACAGTTAATGTAGTTGATACTCGTGATTTTAGGGACTCTCTAATTGGAAAAGTATTAGCAAGAGCTGTATTTATTTCAGGTGATGAAGCTGGTACAGAAAAAAAATTATTTTCTGCTGGTGAGAAAATGCAACCACATACAATTGATGAATTGTTTTTACACTCAGAAGTGAAAGAACTTGTTCTTATCGCATTTGAAGATGAAAGCTCATTAGATTCTCAAATGATTATTAATTGTTTTGAAAGAGAATCAATTAGATATACACCAGAAGGATCTGAGTCTGATGAACCAACTGTAGAAGATTCTCTTTCTGCTGTTTATCAAGTGCTTATGCCAGGTGAGCCTATCACATTAGAATCAGCTGAAAAAGACTTAAACAGTATGTTCTTTTCAAGTCGAAGATATGATCTTGGACGAGTAGGGCGTTATAAATTAAACAAAAAATTTGGAGTGGATGTTCCTATTACAGAACATACACTTGTAAATGATGATATTATTGCAACTATGAAGCACCTTATTAAGGTGTACATTGGTGCAGATTCTCTTGATGATATTGATCACATGGGTAATCGTCGCGTACGTTCTGTTGGGGAATTGATGACTAATCAGTTAAAAACTGCTTTTAGTCGTATGGAACGCATTGCTAAAGAACGCATGAGCCTAAAAGAAACTGAAACAATGAAGCCTCAAGATCTTATTTCTATTAAGCCAATCGTAGCTTCAATTAAAGAATTTTTTGGTTCAAGTCAATTGTCACAGTTTATGGATCAAGTTAACCCTCTTGCAGAGTTAACTCATAAAAGACGTCTTAATGCGCTTGGGCCTGGTGGTCTTTCTAGAGATCGAGCAGGTTTCGAGGTTCGTGACGTTCACTATACGCACTATGGTCGTATGTGTCCAATTGAAACACCTGAAGGTCCAAATATTGGTCTTATTGTATCATTGGCTATTTATACACGTGTTAATGAATATGGATTCTTAGAAGCTCCTTATAGAAAAATTGAAGGTGGTAAGGCAACCGAACAAGTTGACTACTTATCTGCAATGGATGAAGATCGATATTTTATTGGGCAAGTTTCTGTGAATATGAACGACGATGGTTCATTTAAAACAGAGCAAATTGCAAGCCGCCGTTATGGTGATTATGCTTCTAGAGCTCCAGAAGATGTTCAGTACATGGACGTTTCTCCAAAACAAATTATTTCTGTTTCTGCATCTCTTATTCCGTTCTTAGAACACGATGATGCTAACCGTGCACTCATGGGTTGTAACATGCAACGCCAAGCAGTACCTCTTTTATTCCCAGAACCACCACGAGTTGGAACAGGTATGGAAGCAAAATGTGCTTACGACTCAGGAGTTTTAGTAAAAGCTACCAGAGCTGGTGAAATTGTACACATCACTTCTGATGAAATTAGAATTAAAGCTCAAGAAGATGGTTTAGAAGATACATACACATTGCTTAAATACCAAAGGACCAATCAAGATACTTGTTATCACCAACGTCCGGTTGTAGAACTTGGTCAAAAGGTTGAAAAGGGTGCTGTTCTTGCTGACGGACCTGCAACATATCAAGGTGAATTGGCTCTCGGTAGAAATATTTTGGTTGGATTCGTTCCTTGGAATGGGTATAACTATGAAGATGCTATTTTGATTTCACAACGAGTTGTAAAAGAAGATATGTTTACTTCTATTCATATTAAAGAATTTATAACAGAGATTCGTGAAACAAAACTTGGTCCTGAAAAAATTACCCGCGATATTCCAAATACTGCGGAAAAAACACTTGATAATCTCGATATAGAAGGTGTAATTCGAATTGGTGCTAAGGTTCGTTCAGGTGATATTCTTGTTGGTAAGGTTACTCCAAAGAGTGAAACTGAAACAACACCTGAGTTCAAACTTCTTAACTCAATTTTCGGTGAAAAAGCAAAAGAAGTGCGCGATACATCTTTAAGAATTCCTCATGGAACCGAAGGTACTGTTATCGATGTACAAAGACTTCGCCGTTCAGAAGGGGATGATTTAAATCCTGGTGTTGATGAAGTTGTAAAAGTTCTTATTGCTACTAAACGTAAATTGCGTGAAGGTGATAAAATGGCTGGGCGCCACGGTAACAAAGGTATCGTAGCGAGAATTCTACCAGTAGAAGACATGCCATACTTAGAAGATGGTACATCTTTAGATATTTGTCTTAATCCTCTTGGTGTTCCATCACGTATGAATATTGGACAAATTATGGAATCTGAGCTTGGTTTGGCAGGTTTATATCTTGATGAATGGTATGAATCTCCTGTATTCCAATCTCCTTCTAACGAACAAATTGAAAACAAGCTTGTTGAGGCAGGATTTAATACTAACTCAAAAGCAATTCTTAGAGACGGTAGAACAGGTGAGCCATTCCAAAATGATGTATTTGTTGGTGTAATTTACTACTTAAAACTCCATCACTTGGTAGATGATAAAATGCATGCTCGTTCAACAGGTCCTTATTCACTTGTTACACAGCAACCACTTGGTGGTAAAGCCCAGTTTGGTGGTCAGCGTCTTGGTGAAATGGAAGTTTGGGCGCTTGAAGCTTATGGTGCTGCAAATACTCTTCAAGAGTTATTGACAATTAAGTCTGATGATATGAATGGACGTTCTAAAATTTATGAATCAATTGTTAAGGGCGAACCTTCAACTCCTGCAGGAGTTCCAGAATCCTTTAACGTTCTTGTTCAAGAGTTACGTGGTCTTGCGTTAGACTTTAGCATTTATGATGCTAAGGGAAATCAAATACCGCTAACAGAGCGTGATGAAGAATTAATTGCAAAATCAGGATCTAACTTCTAAAAAGTAAGCCTGATAGACGGCGGTGTACTAAAGCGAATCTTTGGTACACCTCTTTGTATATAGTATACAAGGAGTATACATGCGAGATATTCAAGATTTTGACAGTCTAATGATAAAATTAGCTTCACCTGAAGCCATTCGTGCTTGGTCATATGGTGAAGTTAAAAAACCAGAAACTATAAATTACCGAACTCTTCGTCCTGAAAAAGACGGACTGTTTTGCGAACGCATTTTCGGAACCACAAAAGAGTGGGAATGTTATTGCGGTAAATTTAAATCTATTCGCTACAAAGGTTTTATTTGTGACCGATGTGGTGTTGAAGTTACACATTTTAAGGTGCGCCGTGAACGTATGGGGCATATTGAATTAGCAGCTCCTGTTTCTCATATTTGGTATTACCGATCTGTTCCAAGTAGAATGGGTCTTTTGCTTGATTTGCAAGTAAGTGCCCTTCGTTCAATCTTGTATTATGAAAAATATATTGTTATTGATGCTG
>CAYJJW010000187.1:0-3244 GCA_964370555.1 uncultured Treponemataceae bacterium
ACAATTGCAAAGACTCCACCATCATCTCGGAATATATCATCTGCATCGGTAGTTTTTATATCATAATTATCTTTACCTTCCACTAGTATTGCATTTGTCGTAGTACTATATGGTGTAATACCAATATTTGCAGCTTCATTGAGCGCTGCAGTAATATAAATTTTACCATCTGCATGTCGTTTTTTTACATTACTTGCTTCACCATTACTTGTATTGTTTTCAATAATTGCATTACCACTAAGTTCTAGAGTTCCTTCATCTACCAATACACCTGCTCCATCCCCACTTGCCATTGCATTGCTTGTTATAGAACCACCTGACATAATAAGTTTACCACCGTCATTAATAAACACGCCTGCTCCGTATGGAGCAACATTATTTCCTGTATCTCCGTTTGCGGTATTTTGCGAAATAGTTCCGTTTGTTATAGTTGCAACAGCATTTGCATAATGTAAATACAACCCACCGCCCCATTTTGCGCTATTGTTACTTATAAGGGCATTTGCACTATTCATTTCAAAGTCTGAATCGCTACCGATATATACACCACCGCCATCAGTACCACTTTCATTATGTTGTATTTTTGCACTACCACTTAACGTAACAGATGAAGAAACTCTTGCAAAGATACCTCCGCCAAATGTAGCGGCGGTATTATAACTAATAGTTCCACTTCCCATAGTAAATATTGCACTATCTGAAACGTAGATGCCGCCACCGCCCCATCCACCGAGTGTTGCCTTATTTGCATAATTAGAAGCCCCACCTATTTCACCACCAGACATGTGCATTTCAGCGCCTTCTCTTACAACAATCCCGCCACCACTATCTGCACTATTGTTTCGTATATACCCATTTTTCATGGTAAATACAGAACCGCTACCGGTTACTCCAACACCACCACCATCTCTGTCTGCAAAGTTTCCATTTGCAGCTGTTGTACTTCCGATAGTAGCACCATCAAGAATAACTTCTGCTCCACCACTTATGAGTATACCTCCACCATCGGTACTATTAGAAGTCTTACCATTTTGTATAGTAAGGTTATTACCAAGTGTTACGGTTACATTTGTTCCCGATACATTAAAAACACGTCTAGTATCTTGCCCATCAATATACCCTACACCATTTCCTTGTATTGTAATATTAAGCGTTTTACTTGAAGTAATATCTACGGCATTGGTACCTGTACCAAATGTTGTCCCAGACACTTGTATAGTGTAATTTTCACCCTTGTTTACTGAAAGTATTCTGTTTACTGCTTCTTGTACTGTTAAAAGTGGTGAGTCTTGAGTTCCTGTATTTCCATCATTTGAATTAGTTGCAGAAACGTAATAATCAATCATTTTTGTTAAGCTTACACTTGTTATAAATGAGTTTGTTCTGCCATCTGCTACAGCCATTACTTTTATCGTAGCACCACTATTTAAACCTGCAAGAGATATACTGCTTGCCTTAGAAGATGTCTTTGTTGGATTAGTTCCATCTGTAGTGTAGTAAAAGTCTAGTCCCGCTATCTCACTATAAAAGTCAAGATATTTACTAAAATCTACTACACTATCCGTATTTACTTCAACACTATCTATAGTAAATGTTGGGGTTGGTAATACTTGACCAAGTTCTATTTCTGCTACGCCAGAGTCAAGCATATCAGGGTCGGTAGTGGTAGCAATTGCCTTAATGGTTTTACCGGTAGAAAGATTTACAGTCGGTTTGTTGGCAGAGTCATAAGGAGTAATTGGAACTCCATCACTATCAGTATAAAGAATAGAAGCGCCATTAGTTGCACTCGTCATAGTTAGCTCTACATTACCGTCTTTATCAACTGGGCTAATTGTAATTATAGGCATTTCCACTTGATTTGCAGCAGAAATACCAAGCTCAACAATATCTGAGCCAATATAGCCTTCCTTGAACGCTATTACTCTTAATGTTACCGCTGTACTTGCGTCAACATTAAAGCCTTTATCAGCATCGTATGGTGTACTACTTTCGGTAGGTTCCCCCCCGTCTACGGTAGCGCTGCTTATAGTATAATAAATCTCTACATCATCAGTTTCACTTTCAATTGTTACAGTTTTTTTACCTTCATTTAAGGCTCCAACTTTTATTTCAGGTTTTACCACCTTTAATTGGCTAAAGGTTACTTTTGTTGTTTCAGATTCTACTAACCCATCTTTTTTAAATGCTTTTACCGTAATGCTTGTTTTACCACCCTCAATATCAAGCTCTGAAACACCCTCAGCTAATTCAGTAAAATTACTATCTTCGTCCCATGCATAAGCAAATTGCACATCATCATAATTGCTTGTAAAAGTAAATTTTTTAGAAAAATCAAGCTGAGAGCCTTCTTGTAGTTCGCCCTTATCGTAAAGGATTGTTGGTTTTTGTGCCTTATCCATAGCATAGGTAATTTCTGCAATGTCAGAATCAATACATCCAGTTTTTTCGGCCAATACTTTTATTGTTATAGGGCTCGCTTTTCCTAAAATACTGATACTTTCGTTAGAAGAAGGGGAGCTTTTTGTAGGCTCACTGTCATCTAATGTGTAATGGAATGTTACATCTTCTATATCGCTTTTAAAAACTATTTCTTCTGAAAAGTCTATAGTGGTAGCACTTGGTATAAATTGAGTTAATCCTATTTGCACTTTTCGTATTGGAACCGTATATTCACCGGAATCTTTCATTCCAGTTTTTGTAGCTTTTACCGTTACACTTGTTGCTTCCTCGGGTATAGGTCCTGTATTTTTATTTTCATCCCATTCTTCAAAATCAGATTGAGTGCTCCATTTATAAAAAATTGTTGCATCTTCTGTATTGTTTACAAAAGTTAAACCTTCTGAGTAATCAATTCCATTGTAAAATTCTGTTATATTTTTATCATTATACATAACATCCGGTGTAATAACGTTTCCTTGCAATGTATACTTTTCACTCGCGATAGTAGAATCTTTCATACCTTCTTTAATTCCTATAGCAGTTATGACAACTTCTTGCTCACTAATTTCTATAGTTATTCCAGACAACTCATCATATAGGGTATTTTGTGCGCTTGGGGTGCTTCCATCTAAAGTATAATATATTAATGCACCATCCGTTTTATTAATGAGAAATACCTCTTTTTGACCGGCAGGAAAAGAGCCTCCCTTTGTTAAAAATACCGGGGTTTCAACTGTTCCTTGCATTGTATATGTTTCTGTTACTATTTGAGACGTTATGATATCATCCTGTATTGCTATTG
>CAYJJW010000187.1:3254-3610 GCA_964370555.1 uncultured Treponemataceae bacterium
ACATCTGTTTCGCCTACTGTAATTTGTATTGGACCTTTATATTCTTGACTGTTTATAGTCGGATCGCTACCATCTAGCGTATAATATAGAATAGCTTCTTCACTACTTGTTTCTATTGTTATATCTAATGGTCCTTCTGGATAAACTCCCCCATCGGGTGTAATTACAGGATTACCTATACGTATTTCTAGCATATTACTAATGTGAAGAAAATTATTTCCGGCTATCATTTCTTTTGCATCGGAGCGCCCCGAAGAAAAAAGACCATCTGTTTCTAAAAGAATGCTTGCATATACACTGAGTCCTATTATATCTAAGTTTGTAAAATCTACCCTAGATTCTTCGTCTTCTGTTAG
>CAYJJW010000188.1:0-3599 GCA_964370555.1 uncultured Treponemataceae bacterium
ATTCATAGGTGTCTAAGCTGTCTGCACCTAAATCTTGGCGGAAAGAAGAATCAAGCTCAATTTTTGATTCATCAATTTCCAATTTGTCTGCAATTAATTTTTGCATTTTTACAAATAATTCGTCCATTACTATCTCCTTGGAATATAACATATACAAAAAAAATTGCATATGTGCATCTTGAGGATTATTCACAATAGTAAAAGCAACGCTAAAACTATTGATCCGACAAAATGACCGCAAAGCCACCCCATCAGCCCCCTAAATTAACCCTTACTTTCAGGTGTTATTACTTGTTTTCCGCGATAAAATCCACATTTTGAACATACTCGGTGAGTAACAACTAAGTTACCGCAATTCCCACACTCTACTAAATTAGGTGCAGTCAAACGCATATTAATTGCTTGACGTCGTCTGGTCCGAGCTTTGGATGTTTTCGCTCTTGGTACTGCCATTTCTATAACCTCTCTATACTATGTGACTAGAGACAAGTATATCATAAAGTAATTAACAGTGTCAAGTAATTATAACATATTTTTAATTTATGTCAAGTAAAAGTTGCATATTTATCTTTTAACATTTTTTCAACTAATGGCGGTACCATCGAAGATGCATCTCCACCCATCGAAACAATTTCTTTTGCTGTACTTGATTTTACTACAAAGAAATGAGGATCTGTTGGTAAAAACAATGTTTCTACCTTTTCATAAAGACTTTTATTAATTAAACTTGTATCAAATTCAAAAGAAAAATCAGCAATATTTCTAACACCGCGAATAATAATATTGGTTTCTAGCTTTTTACACATATCAACTGTTAAACCCGAGTGAAGATGAACATCAACATTTTGTAAATGAGCGGTTAATTCTTTTAACATAAATATTCTTTCTTCATCTGAAAACAATGTTTTCTTAGCTTTATTCACACCAATTACAATATCTAAGTGCGAAAATAACACTGAAGAACGTTCTATAACATTTAAATGACCAAACGTTGGAGGATCAAAAGATCCCGCAAATAAAGCTTTTATCATGATTTTAACTATATACTATTTGACAAGCTTAAACAATAGGGTTATAATGTTTGCATGAAACATTTACTATATTTATTAATCGTACTTTTTGTATGTATAGGCGTGTCTTGTAAATCAACAGATGATATTGCAATGACAGAAGAAGTTGTTAATGAAACTGAGGTTCAACTTGCAGAAGAAGCCGAAGTTATTCTCGTTAATGAAGATGAGTTAGAGTATTCAAGATCAGTTGCAGGTTTAACAGGAGAAGTTTCCTACGACCTATTCATTGCAGACAAAAATGAAATACTTGCAATCATAGAAAAACTTAATGAAAGCATGGTAAATCGCGATTATCAATTATGGCGTAACTACTTAACTCCAAGTTCAATTTCATATTGGAGCAATAAAATGAATCTTCAAATACTTTCAACAAAGTTACCAGGTGATGATGTTGTATTACGAGATCTTCCCCAATACTTTACTAATATGTTTATACCTTCACGAATTGGACGTGAAGTAACAGAAATTCGTTACGATTCACCTACTGCAGTTAAAGCAGTACAAGTAGCAGGTGATACAGATATTATCTATTATGATTTCGTAAAAGAAAACGGAAAGTGGTTAGTTTCCCTTCCAAGACTATAATTTTAGTTTAGTTTACTTAAAAAATTACCGAAAATAATATAAAGGTATTTGATATTTTATAGGAGTTATTATGAAATTCACAAAAACTACATTAATTGTAGTTGTACTTATTCTACTAATATGTCCCCTATTTGGACAAGAAGAAAGACAACAAAGTTCAGTTGAATCTGTTTATTTGGAAACAAATGAAGACATGATTATAACTGAAATGGCAGCATCTGAAAATTATGAAGCAAAGCTTCTAACTCTTCAATACATCCAAGAAGCTTTGGATGGAGGAAGATCTTCTCCAGCTATAGAAGCAGCCCTACACGGTCTTGCAGGTGAAGGTGTTTTTACAGAATCAAGAACTGCAGGTAGACTTAGCAATAACTACACAGAAGTTAGACGACAAGCTGCATTAATGCTTGCAGATATTCCTACACAAGAATCAAAAGAAGTGCTTTTAGATTTAGTACGCGAAGAAAATGAACCTATGGTTCTTTCTGCTGCAATCTACTCACTAGGAGAAATTGGAATTAACGAAAGAGACGACGTTATTAATGAAATTGCACTTATTCACAGAAGATTTGCAATTCTAAATCCTACCGACAGTTTAGCAAATTCAATCTTAGATTCATTTGAAAAGCTCTACCCTACAGTTGAAAATCCAGGTGCATTAGTTGAAACCATTACTTCAATTGCAACTAATTACAATTATGTAATTCCGGTTAGACAAAAAGCTCAAGATATTTTAATGAGCATTAAGTCAAACTAAGTAAAAAAAGCCGCAAGTTTCTTGCGGTTTTTTTATGTAAAATAATGAAAATTATACTTGCATCAACATCACCAAGAAGAAAAGAATTACTCACCACGCTTGGAATATCATACTATGAAGTAGCGCCCCCATTTGATGAAGAGAGCGCGACACCCCCTTGTAATTATTCAATAAGTGAGTACTTTGCAAAAGAAAAAGCATTATCTGTTGTTCCACTTATAAACAATAAATACATTGATGCAACTATTATCTTAGGATCTGACACCATAATTAGACTTGATGATACCATTCTTGGTAAGCCACCATCAAAAATTGAAGCTCAAAGGTATTTAGAACTACTATCTGGTAAAACGCATATAGTTGAAACATCCATAGCTTGTTATAATAGAAATACTAAAACAATGAAAACTTCAAGAACAGAAAACTTTGTTACCGTAAAAAAATTATCATCTAAAAACATAGATTGGTATATGTCAAAAAATGAATGGATTGATGCTGCAGGCGCATATAAAATTCAAGGCAATTTTCAGCGTTTTATATCTTCAATTAAAGGAACACAAAGTTCAGTTATGGGCTTGCCTTTATTTGAGCTTTGTGATATATTAGATTCGTATGGATTTGATTTTTCATAACCATACCGTGTTATACAAGTTTTGTAAAAATGAGTGTATCATGAATCTTCCGCAAGTTTTTATAACTTGACGAGACACAGAGTAAGGGGATAAAGATTTTTTAATCTTTGTTCGATGAAGGAGAAATCATGGCAGTAGTAACCATGAAGAGTCTGCTTGAATCAGGTGTACATTTCGGTCACCAAATCAAGCGCTGGGATCCACGTATGAAGAAATACATCTTCGCAGAAAGAAACGGGATTCACATTATTGATCTGCAAAAAACAATGGCTTCAATTAAAGATGCCTATGAAGCAGTTCGCAAAGTAACAACACAAGGAAAATCAGTTCTTTTTGTTGGTACAAAAAAACAAGCACAGCAAACAATTGCTAAAGAAGCAGAACGCTGTGGTATGCACTATGTAAACAATCGCTGGTTAGGCGGTATGTTAACAAACTTTTCAACAATCAAAAAGTCACTTTTACGTCTCAAAAAATTAGAAAAGATGGAAATTGACGGTACTTTTGAAAGCCTCACAAAAAAAGAAATTTCAGCAATCGTAAAAGAAAAAG
>CAYJJW010000189.1:0-3595 GCA_964370555.1 uncultured Treponemataceae bacterium
AAAAAAATGCCAAACATAGCATACATCGGAAGTGGCTACAGCGGGCACTGGGAAATAAAAGAGGAAACGTAAGCGAACCTTTGTTTTGAACACAAAAAAAACTAGATGTAAAAAGAGGTGGCGTTACAAGGTTATTAAATGAAAACTTAACTTGTCATAATTGCATATATAAACAAACTAAAGCAATATGGTGCTTGATATATGAAAAAGCAAAGCCCGCCGAAATAAGAAAAGGTGGAAAGTGCAACCATAAGAGAACAGAATAATTTTATAATCTATCATAATACTAAGATTTAGACAAAAATTACATCGGGGTAAACATGACAATTCAAGAATTTATAAAGAACAGCGAAGAATATAATAAATTTAAACGTACCGATGATTTTAACGGTTATAAATGTTATGATATTTGGGACAGTGCAAATGAGGGGCAATAGTCGGTTATCCTGATTTTCACTCGAAAAAGATGGCACAATTAGAGAATCAACATTTGAAGAAACACTGGAGATTATGAAAATAAACAGGTAACTGATATGGATTTAGAAGACATAAATAATCAAAATCGTAAACTAATAGAATCCTTATACCCAAATGAAACATGGGATACAGAAATTGTGGGTGTATATTACAGTAAAACAAAAAAAGCAAGCGTAAAACAAGAAATTTACGATAAAGAACTCAAAATGGGAACCTTATTTTATGAATTTACAGGGTATGATGTTTATTTTACCGAAGATATTAATTCCTACCTTGAAAAAAATTTTGATTTTTATGCAGGTACAAGAAAAATAGAGGCTAAACGAATAACAGGGAACATACGACAAATAAAAAAACAGTTTAGATATTCCACAAAACAAGCCCAAGATTCTTTTTTATACATACAATCTGATTACACTGCAACAAACATTTATAAGGAGTTTATAAACGAAGCAAGTTCAATGAAAGGTGAATTTCATGACAAGTATGTATATATTTATATTGAAAAAGATACAATTTGGCGAAAATGGAGTATAGGAAACATTAAGAAAAAGGCAAAAAATAAAGCCACCAAGTAAAGGTGGCTTAGGCAACCCGAAGGGGAAATGTACCCCAAGGATTACTTATAATATACTACTAAATGATTGAGGTGTCAAGTGTTTTTTCTTCAACTGGTATTTTAAACACAGGAGCATTATGAAAAATGTAAATCCTTTTACAGATTTCTTCGATTTGTTCTTCTTTTAGATTTAAATTTGTTATGTTCAAAAAATCTTTTTTTAACTTCTCTAAATATTCATCGATATCTAAATCCCTATTTCGTTTGAATGTTTTATTCGGTTCATGAATAAACAAAAATAAAATAGATTGATGTCGTGCTAAGCATTGTATTACCAAATCTTTCCATTTTTGGTCAGTTTCTCCAAGTGACAGTCCATAAACATAGATTAAATTACTTAAATTAATCCAATCAATACATTTTCTTTCATGGGCGAGTCCAATCTTGCTGTTATGTTGGGTTTTTACATAATGATTCATTGCACTAGTATTATGTAAAGATGTATTAAGAACTTGATCAGGATTATCAACTCCAAGCACTAGCCGTTCTTCTGCATAACCATGAATATGTTCTATGTTCTGTAAAATGATTTCAGAGCTTTTTCCCTGTTGATAATGCATACCTATACGAATAGGTTTGTTTTCGAAATTAATTGTTTTTTCAAATGTTCTGGAATAATTAAAAGATATTACATTAGCATACCATGTATTTTTTTTGGGAAATCTATTCTTTTCAGCAAAAATAGTATTCTTTTCTGTTTTACGTAAAGATGCTATCGTCTCTGGTTCACTTAGGCTATTCATAAATATATCACTTAAATCATTCGTAACTTTAATACTATCTTCTTGTTCTTCAATAAAAGTTGCAATTGCATCGGTTAAATTTCGTTTTAACTCCTTTGCTTCTTCTACAATATCATCAGATTTAAACTCTACCGTATAAGCACCTAAAGCTAATTCTAAGTCAGCCCATTTATCATCAATTTTTTGCTTTTCTGTTGCAAACCGTATAAAGTTTATTACATCTTTAGTTTTTTTGGAACCTTCAAGAGCATTATACCATTCAAAAAAATCATTATAAGATGTTTTGAGTCCAAGATTTAAATCAAAGCCGTTTCCTATTAAATAAACAATGTTCATCCCTACCCCTCAACAAGCTTCCTATACATCTCCATTAATTTTGCGACTATTTCAGCTTCAGTGTCTTTTGTAGAAAAGCCGTAGGCTTTCATTACTTCTTTGTCGAGGTTTTGGTGTGCTTTTAGTAAATCTGGTGGCATGGTGAGAGGGTCGTACAAGTCTGCAAGTGAGCTGTCGGGAAACTTTTCACGTGCATCTAACACTGCTTGAGCACATTGTTCTATTTTTGCCTTTTGCTCATCTGTTACACTTGCCCACGGAAAATTATTATAGACAATATCTTTTGAATAGCGGTAACGCATTTCTAAACGCCCTGCAACCATTCTCATCCAAGCCATGTGAACATTTGAAGTAAGAACACCGAACTGGAATAGAGAAGCATTAGGAATTATATGAGCAGAATCACTTGTCAGTATTTCTTTACTAACAAAGCCTATCGGAATGTAGAGACGCTTTTCAGAAGATACACGAGGAACTAACAAGTAGTCATTTTCCGGTATATTTTCAACATGAAAACGTGTCGGAGTTTCAGCTAATTTCACAGTGCCTGCACTTGTGCTTTTTAATCGAAACTGTTTAACAGCCTCAATTCTTTTTAAACACTCTGGCATTTTTTTTAACTCTGAAGGAGAGCAATTTTTTAACAGAAGGCAGTACCTGAAATATCGATTAATAAATTCATCAGCTCCGAGCCAGGGTCTAAAATATTTTTCTGATAGAGGTTCTTTCGAAATAAAATCATTTTTTTCAGCTTCAGAAAATAAATAAAACCCACCATCAATTGGCTTATTGCCAATACCAATCATTGGGACATTACCTAATGGAAGACGCCTACTTTCAATAAAAATATTTACTGCATCGGCAAGGTAAGCATTGATATTTTTCACTTCACGTGTAGTCCCATCATTATCAAAAATCACTTTATTCTTTCTTTCATCTTTACTAAATCCAACAATAACACAGTGTACCGCTGCTTTTCCTTTAGCTTCATTTGACCATACAAAAGTACGATACGCAAAGTCTATATGAATACCCTTATCAAATAATGGTTTCCAAAGAATGGCTACTTGCTCGCCTTGGCAAATCGAGTTTGTAGAAACAAATGCACAACGAATTTTTGTATTTTCTATATAATCTACTGCACGTTTATACCAACAACAAACATAATCAAGATTCCCAACATTTTTCACGCCTGCAAAAACAGTATTTAAATCTTTCTTTTGTTCTTCATTCATAAGCCGTGCACCGTAAAACGGAGGGTTTCCTAAAATATAACTTAGCTCTGTCTTTGCAACAACGTCTTCCCAGTCGGTTGTAAGGGCGTTTGCGTGAACAATGGTTGCGCTTTCAGTTAGTGGAAGGCGGGCATAGTATGTTCCAAATTGCTCTGCAAAAAGGAGGTTCATTTGATGATCCATAA